>NZ_CAJJIE010000001.1:0-110874 GCF_905187535.1 Streptococcus mitis | reverse complement strand
TTAGATTTTTTCTGTCTAACTTTTGGGGTGCAGTACAAATGTGCCTTCTTTTATATATTTTAGTAGAGATTTGGTGTGGTATAATGTTTACAAATGATATAGGAGAAATGATGTGAAAAGAAAATGGTTATTCAAGGATTATTATGACACAACGATTATCATACTTACGTTAATATCCGTTGTTCTTGTCTTGCTTGGATTTGCTGAGATGATTGATTTAGACAATCCTCCATACAGTATTATTGACATACAACTTTGGTTTGTGTTTGTGGTAGATTATGGTTGTCGGTTCTTTTCAAGTAAAGAAAAATGGCGCTTTATTCTTGAAAATATTTTTGATTTATTGGCTATTCTCCCTTTAAATGCTATTTTCATAGTTTTTCGATTAGGGCGTATCTTCCGCTTAGCAAGGATGACAAAATTACTGAAACTGACTCGTTTACTTAGAATAATTGGACTTACAGGTAAATTAGAAAGAAAAATTAGTAGATTCTTACGAACAAATGGCCTGATTTATATCTTATATGTTAATATCTTTATCGTTCTAGTAGGAAGTTCAATTTTATCTGTAGTTGAAGAAAAATCCTTCTCAGATAGTCTCTGGTGGGCTCTTGTAACTGTAACGACAGTTGGTTATGGGGATATTATTCCTACTTCGATTTTTGGTAAATGGTTAGCTGTTTTATTAATGCTTGTCGGTATTGGAACAATAGGAATGTTAACGAGTGCCTTGACGAACTTTTTTGTAAAAGATAATCCAGATGAACAGATAAAACTTGATAAACTCCAAGATGAATTGTCTAGTCAGAGAATGTTACTAGAGAGACAATCCGAGAAGATAGAAGAACTGCATAGAATGATACAAGATTTGATTGAAAAAAGGTAATTTTGACCATTTAAAAACCACTCGATGAGTGGCTTTTTTACAATCCTGCAAAATCTTTGATTTCTTGTGCTGACATTGAAGAGTCGCAACGGACATTGATTTGTCCATCTACAATGTGAACGAAGCCTGGTACAGTTGGAATTCCGTAGCGTGAGCGGAATGCTTGCAACTCATTGAGTTGGCTTGGTTCTTCACTGTTGATGAAGTAGATGTGAGCTTTGGTTTCAGCTACGACACCTGCCAAAGTACCTGCAAATTTACGGCAGTAAGGGCAAGTTTTGCGACCGATAAAGAAGGTTGCAGTTTCTTTCTTATCAAGAGCTTCTTGCGCACGCGCAACTGTAGTGACTTCAAGGTCTTTGATGTTATCTAAAAATTGTTCCATGAGATTACCTCGCTTTCATTGATATGTCTAGTATGCCATAAAGTTTCTAAAATTGCTTAGATTTGATACGAAAAAAAGATGAGATTGGTTGATCTCATCTTTTATAGGACTTTATTTTACAAAAGCATTGATTTCTGCTTCGATATTAGCAATCTTAGCTTGTGATTCTTCGTTTGTTTCACCTACAACTGCAATGTAGAACTTGATTTTTGGTTCTGTACCTGAAGGGCGAACGGCAATCCATGAACCGTCAGCAAGTGTGTATTTCAACACATCACTTGGAGGAGTTGTCAAGTTTGTAACAGTACCGTCAGCAGCAGTAGCAGTTTGAGCTTTGAAATCTTCTACGACAGTGATAGCTGTTGTGTTCCATTCTTTTGGAGCATTGTTGCGGAACTTAGCCATAATCGCTTTGATTTGTTCAGCACCATCGACACCTGAAAGAGTAACAGAGATAGTCTTTTCAGCGTAGTAGCCGTACTCTTTGTAAATTTCTTCGATACCATCAGCAAGGGTCAAACCACGTGAACGGTAGTAGGCAGCAAGTTCAGCAACGACAAGAACAGCTTGGATAGCGTCTTTATCACGTACGAATGGTTTAATCAAGTAACCGAAGCTTTCTTCAAATCCCATCATGTAAGTGTGATTGTGTTTTTCTTCGAATTCTTGGATTTTCTCAGCGATAAATTTGAAACCTGTCAAAACGTTGAACATAGTTGCGCCGTAGCTTTCAGCAATCTTCGTTACCAAATCAGTTGATACGATAGATTTGCAGAGAGCCGCATTTTCAGGAAGAGTTCCTGCGTTTTTGTGGGCTTCCAAGATGTATTTTGCCATGATAGCACCGATTTGGTTACCTGAAAGGTTGAGGTAGCTACCATCTTTTTGAAGAACTTCCACACCAACACGGTCAGCGTCTGGGTCAGTTGCCACAAGAACATCTGCACCAACTTGACGACCAAGTTCTTCAGCAAGAGCAAAGGCTGCTTGGCTTTCTGGATTTGGAGATTTTACAGTTGAGAAGTCTGGGTCAGCAGTTGCTTGCGCTTCAACAACTTGAACAGAGTCAAATCCTGCTTGGGCAAGAGCACGACGAGCCAGCATTTCACCAGTACCATGAAGTGGTGTGTAGACAATCTTCATGTCTTTACCAAATTCTTCAATCAAGGCTGGGTTGATGTTTACGTCCTTAACCTCTTTAAGGTATTCTACGTCAACAGCTTCGCCGATAACTTCAATCAAGCCAGAAGCTTTTTCAGTTTCCACATCAGCAACTTCTACCGCAAATGGATTTTCGATTGCACGGATATAAGTAGTCAAAGCGTCCGCGTCGTGTGGAGGCATTTGTCCACCGTCTTCACCGTAAACCTTGTACCCGTTAAATGGTGCTGGATTGTGGCTAGCTGTGACCATGATACCTGCGAAACAGTTGAGGTGACGAACTGCAAATGAGAGTTCTGGAGTTGGACGAAGGCTTTCAAATACGTAAGATTTGATGCCGTGTTTAGCAAGAACTGCAGCAGATTCAAAGGCAAACTCTGGTGAGAAGTGACGACTATCGTAGGCAATTGCTACACCGCGTTCTTTTTCATTTCCACCTTTTGACTCGATCAAACGAGCCAATCCTTCAGTAGCTTGGCGAACAACGTAGATGTTGATACGGTTTGTACCAGCACCAATCAACCCACGCATACCTGCAGTACCAAATTCAAGGTTTGTATAGAAGGCATCTTCCTTCGTTTTTTCATCCATATTTTCTAAATCTTGACGAAGGTAGTCAGGAAGCTCCGCAAAATCAACCCATTTCTGGTAATTTTCTTGGTAAGACATTGAAATTCTCCTTTTTGTAAATTGTTTTAACCGTTCACATTATAGCACTTTTTAGCGTTTTAGTAAAACCTTAGCATAACTTACATAAAAGTAGTAACATATGCCTGTTTATCAAGTCTTGAATGCCTTAGGGAAACATGCTATACTACTTTTATGATTATTTTACAAGCTAATAAAATTGAACGTTCTTTTGCAGGAGAGGTTCTTTTTGATAATATTAACCTACAAGTTGATGAACGTGATCGGATAGCCCTTGTTGGGAAAAATGGTGCAGGTAAGTCTACTCTTTTGAAGATTTTGGTTGGAGAAGAGGAGCCAACTAGTGGTGAAATCAATAAGAAAAAAGATATTTCTCTGTCTTACCTAGCTCAAGATAGCCGTTTTGAGTCTGAAAATACCATCTACGATGAGATGCTTCATGTCTTTGATGACTTGCGTCGGACTGAGAAACAACTTCGTCAGATGGAGCTGGAGATGGGTGAAAAATCTGGTGAAGATTTGGATAAACTGATGTCAGATTACGACCGCTTATCTGAGAATTTTCGCCAAGCAGGTGGCTTTACCTATGAAGCTGATATACGAGCGATTTTGAATGGATTCAAGTTTGACGAATCTATGTGGCAGATGAAAATTGCCGAGCTTTCGGGTGGTCAAAATACTCGTCTGGCACTTGCCAAAATGCTCCTTGAAAAGCCAAATCTCTTGGTCTTGGACGAGCCAACCAACCACTTGGATATTGAAACTATCGCTTGGCTAGAGAATTACTTGGTAAACTATAGCGGCGCCCTTATTATTGTCAGCCACGACCGTTATTTCTTAGATAAGGTTGCGACAATTACGCTAGATTTGACCAAGCATTCCTTGGATCGCTATGTGGGTAACTACTCTCGTTTTGTTGAGTTAAAGGAGCAAAAGCTAGCTACTGAGGCAAAAAACTATGAAAAGCAACAAAAGGAAATCGCTGCTCTGGAAGACTTTGTCAATCGCAATCTAGTACGTGCTTCGACGACCAAACGAGCCCAATCTCGACGCAAACAACTGGAAAAAATGGAGCGTTTGGACAAACCTGAAGCTGGCAAGAAATCAGCCAACATGACCTTCCAGTCTGAAAAAACGTCGGGCAATGTTGTTTTGACTGTTGAGAATGCAGCTATTGGCTATGATGGGGAAATATTGTCAGATCCTATCAACCTAGACCTTCGTAAGATGAATGCTGTTGCTATTGTTGGACCAAATGGTATTGGCAAGTCAACCTTTATCAAGTCTATTGTGGACCAGATTCCGTTTATCAAGGGAGAAAAGCGATTTGGGGCCAATGTTGAAGTTGGTTACTATGACCAAACCCAAAGCAAGCTAACACCAAGTAATACGGTGCTGGATGAACTCTGGAATGATTTTAAACTGACACCAGAAGTTGAAATCCGTAACCGCCTAGGTGCTTTCCTTTTCTCAGGAGATGATGTTAAAAAATCAGTCGGTATGTTGTCAGGTGGAGAGAAAGCTCGTTTGCTTTTGGCTAAATTGTCTATGGAGAACAACAACTTCCTGATCCTTGATGAGCCGACCAACCACTTGGATATTGATAGCAAGGAAGTGCTAGAAAATGCCTTGATTGACTTTGATGGCACCCTTCTATTTGTTAGCCACGACCGTTACTTTATCAATCGTGTGGCAACTCATGTACTGGAATTGTCTGAGAATGGTTCAACTCTCTATCTTGGAGATTATGACTACTATGTTGAGAAGAAAGCAGAAGTAGAAATGAGCCAGACTGAGGAAGCTTCAACCAGCAATCAAGCAAAAGAAGCAAGCCCAGTTAATGACTATCAGGCTCAGAAAGAAAGTCAAAAAGAAGCCCGCAAACTCATGCGACAAATCGAAAGTCTAGAAGCTGAAATTGAAGAGTTAGAAAGTCAAAGCCAAGCTATTTCTGAACAAATGTTGGAAACAAACGATGCCGACAAACTGATGGAATTGCAGGCTGAGTTGGACAAAATCAGCCATCGTCAGGAAGAAGCTATGCTTGAGTGGGAAGAATTATCAGAGCAGGTGTAAGATTTCTAAGTTATCCGCCCTTCTCGTTTGTGAGGAGGGCTTAGTTTATGGTAAAATGGTTTTATGAATAAAAGAATGAATGAGTTAGTCGCCTTGCTCAATCGCTATGCGACTGAGTACTATACCAGCGATAATCCCTCGGTTTCAGACAGTGAGTATGATCGCCTTTACCGAGAGTTGGTTGAGTTAGAAACTGCCTATCCAGATCAAGTGCTAGCAGACAGTCCGACCCATCGTGTTGGTGGTAAGGTTTTAGATGGTTTTGAAAAATACAGTCATCAGTATCCTCTTTACAGCTTGCAGGATGCTTTTTCACGTGAGGAGCTTGAAGCTTTTGATGCGCGTGTTCGTAAGGAAGTGGCTCATCCAACCTATATTTGTGAGCTTAAAATTGATGGTTTGTCTATCTCGCTGACTTATGAAAAGGGGATTTTGGTTGCTGGGGCAACACGTGGAGATGGTTCTATTGGGGAGAATATCACAGAAAACCTCAAGCGTGTTAAGGACATTCCTTTGACCTTGCCAGAAGAACTAGATATCACAGTTCGTGGGGAATGTTATATGCCACGAGCTTCTTTTGACCAGGTCAACCAAGCTCGCCAAGAAAATGGAGAGCCTGAATTTGCTAATCCTCGTAATGCGGCGGCAGGAACCTTGCGTCAGTTGGATACAGCTGTAGTTGCCAAGCGCAATCTTGCCACATTTCTCTATCAAGAAGCCAGCCCTTCGACTCGTGATAGCCAAGAAAAGGTTTTGAAGCACCTAGAACAGCTTGGTTTTGTGGTCAATCCTAAGCGAATTTTGGCTGAAAACATAGATGAAATCTGGAATTTTATCCAAGAAGTAGGACAAGAACGGGAAAATCTACCTTACGATATTGATGGGGTGGTAATCAAGGTCAACGACCTAGCAGGACAAGAAGAACTCGGCTTTACCGTCAAGGCTCCAAAGTGGGCAGTAGCCTACAAGTTCCCAGCTGAAGAAAAAGAAGCTCAACTACTCTCAGTTGACTGGACAGTTGGCCGTACTGGAGTTGTTACGCCAACTGCAAATCTGACACCTGTTCAGCTAGCTGGTACGACTGTTAGTCGTGCGACCCTGCACAATGTGGATTATATTGCTGAAAAAGATATCCGCAAAGATGATACGGTTATCGTCTATAAGGCTGGGGATATCATCCCTGCTGTTTTACGTGTAGTAGAATCAAAACGAATTTCTGAAGAGAAACTAGATATTCCAACAAACTGCCCAAGTTGTGATTCGAACTTGTTGCACTTTGAAGATGAAGTGGCCCTTCGTTGTATCAATCCGCGTTGCCCTGCCCAAATCATGGAAGGTTTGATTCACTTTGCCTCTCGAGATGCCATGAATATTACAGGCCTTGGTCCATCTATTGTTGAGAAACTTTTCGCTGCCAATTTAGTCAAGGATGTGGCGGATATTTACCGCTTGAAAGAAGAAGATTTCCTCCTTTTAGAGGGGGTTAAGGAAAAGTCCGCTTCTAAACTGTATCAGGCCATTCAAGCATCTAAGGAAAATTCTGCCGAGAAGCTCTTGTTTGGTTTGGGAATTCGTCATGTCGGAAGTAAGGCTAGTCAGCTGTTACTCCAACATTTCCATTCGATTGAAAATCTGGCTCAGGCAGATCCAGAGGAAGTGGCTAGTATTGAAAGTCTAGGTGGTGTAATTGCCAAAAGTCTTCAGACTTATTTTGCGACAGAAGGCTCTGAAATTCTCCTCAGAGAATTAAAAGAAGCTGGGGTCAATCTGGACTATAAAGGTCAGACAGTAGTAGCGGATGCGGCCTTGTCAGGTTTGACAGTTGTATTGACTGGGAAATTGGAACGTCTCAAGCGCTCAGAAGCTAAAAGTAAACTCGAAAGTCTGGGTGCCAAAGTAACAGGCAGCGTTTCTAAAAAGACCGACCTCGTCGTGGCTGGTGCAGATGCTGGAAACAAACTGCAAAAAGCACAAGAACTTGGAATCGAAGTTCGAGATGAAGCTTGGCTAGAAAGTTTGTAATAATCGTTTAAAAACAGAGTTTAGATAATATGATTAAGTTTTTTAATCGGGACAAAATCGGTCAAGTATTTATTAATCAAATAGAAACAAATTAAGAAGAAAAAAGGAAAATTAAAAAATGTATAACTACCCTATGCGTATTCATTACCATCGCAAGAATGGAGAATACGATACTTGCTCTTTTGTAAAAAGTCAGGACCAGCGGATTGATTTGCTAACCTACAAAGAAGATTATTTTGGTGCCTTATTTAGTTTTGAACATCCAAGTGCTCATCCTCTAGAAAGCTTGAATTTTGTAGTTAATACAGGCCAAACTAGTAAAGAATATGCTATCCGTTTCAATCACTATCCTCTTTTAACAGAGGTCTGGATTTTGGAAGGGGATGACAGGATTTATTATTCTGAAAACCCTGCTATTGCCAGTCCTTTCTATAAAAATCAAAATCCTTTTGCCTTTGATAAGGCTATTAACAGTGCCAGTTTTGACCATCATTGGGGTTACCAAGGAGAATTAGGGTGCCGTGTAGAGGATAATCAAGCTCATTTTGCTCTTTGGGCTCCGACAGCGACAGAAGTGCAGGTTGTCGTTTATGAATCAGCTGCTAACGATGCACCAGTTTGGAAAACTTTTGAGATGGAAAGAGGCAATAGCTACTCCTATAATCATAAGGACAATACAATCGGTGTCTGGAGTTTGGAGGTTGAGGAAGATTTAGTTGGTAAGGCTTATCAGTATCAAGTCCAATTCCCCCATCACCAAACCTTGACACGCGACCCATACACTATCGCAACCAGTCCTGATGGCAAACGTTCAGCTATTCTGAGCCATGCAGAAAAGCAAGTTGAACACTTCGAGGTTAAGCATGGTTCTGATGCTACTTGGCGCTTGGCAAACCCATGTAAGGCAGTTATTTGTGAAATGCACATTCGTGATTTGACCAAATCACCGACCTCAGGTGTGGATGAACATATTCGAGGAACTTTCTTGGGTGCTGCTCAGACTGGAACGGTTAACCAGTACGGTCAGTCAACTGCTTTTGATCACATCAAGAAGCTTGGCTACAATTATGTTCAGTTGCAACCAATCGCAGATCGTCACAAAGAATACGATGAGGATGGGAATGTAACCTACAACTGGGGTTATGACCCACAAAACTATAATGCACCAGAAACGAGCCTTTCAACCAATCCAGAGGATCCTGCTCAGGTTATTCGTGATTTGAAGACCATGGTTCAAGCCTATCACGATGCTGGCATTGGTGTCATTATGGATGTGGTCTATAACCATACCTTCTCAGTTGTTGATGCACCTTTCCAAACAACTGTCCCTGATTACTATTATCGTATGAATCCAGACGGTACCTTCCAGAATGGAACGGGTGTTGGAAATGAAACTGCCAGTGAACACGAAATGTTCCGCAAGTATATGATTGATTCCCTCTTATACTGGGTGCAGGAATACAATATTGACGGCTTCCGTTTTGATTTGATGGGGATTCATGATGTCAAGACAATGCAGATGATTCGTCAGAGTTTGGATGAAATTGACCCTAACATTATCCTTTATGGAGAAGGATGGGATATGGGAACAGGTCTTGCACCTTATGATAAGGCCAAGAAAGACAATGCCTACCAGATGCCAAATATTGGTTTCTTTAATGACAATCAGCGTGATGCTGTCAAAGGTGGAGAAGTTTATGGTGCTATCAAGTCAGGTTTTGTCAGCGGTGCTGCGACAGAGCCAATTCTTGCCAAAGCAATCCTAGGCAGTCGTGAATTAGGAACCTATACACATCCAAATCAAGTACTTAACTATGTGGAAGCCCATGACAATTACAATCTTCACGATTTGTTAGCAACCCTACATCCAGACCAAAGTTCAGAGCAAATCATGCGCAAGGTCGAAACTGCTACAGCCATGAATCTGCTCATGCAGGGGATGGCCTTTATGGAAATCGGTCAAGAATTTGGTCGTACCAAACTGGTTGCGACTGGTGAAAACGGTGAGCTGACCCATGATGATAGAGAACGTGCTATGAATAGCTATAATGCTCCTGATAGCGTGAATCAAGTGAACTGGGACTTGATTAATGAGCGTCAAGATAGTATTGAGTTTATTCGTCAGATGATTCGATTGAAGACAGAAAGCAGTGCCTTTTCTTACCCAACTTATGATGAGATTTACCATCATGTTTTTGTTCATTCAGCCCACGAACATAGTGGTTGGATTGTCTATGAGATTCAAGGGGAAGAACATTTACTGGTTGCATTTAATGCTAAAGGGCAAGACTTCCAGTTTGAAAATGCTGGAAATCTAGAACTATTGATGACCAATAGCCATTTAAGTGATAAAGACATGGTTGGTGGCGTCAGTGCCAGCGTCTTTAAAGTTTTGTAGAATAGATTTACAATTTAAATTCATTTGTGGTGCTTTATCTGTTAATAAAATCAGGAGATTCGTTTCCTGATTTATTTTTTTACTTAAAATTATATTTTTGTTAGCTAAATAACGAACTTTATGATAGTATTATAAAAAAACAATTCGTTTTCAAAGCGTTTCTGAAAATTTCTTGATTTACAAGTGAACACATCAGTGAATTTGTTGAAGACTTTCAAAAGATTTTTTTGCAAATTCCGTAATTTACTTGAATCTTCCCTAAAAAGGTAGTATAATAAATCTATAGAAAACGCTTACAGAATTAGGAGGGTGTATGGATAAGAATAATGCTTTAAAAACCTTTATGACAGGTGAAAATTTTCACCTCCAGCACTATCTGGGAGCTCATAGGGAAGAAAAAAATGGAGAGTATGGCTATACTTTTCGTGTGTGGGCGCCTAATGCTCAGGCTGTTCACTTGGTAGGGGATTTCACCAATTGGGTTGAAAATCAAATTCCGATGGAACGGAATGAATTTGGAGTCTGGGAAGTCTTTACCAGTCTTGCTCAAGAAGGCCAAATTTATAAGTACCATATCACACGTTCAAATGGTCATCAGCTGATGAAGATTGACCCTTTGGCTGTACGATATGAGGCACGACCTGGGACTGGTGCTATTTTAACAGATATTCCAGAAAAGAAATGGAAGGACGGTCTCTGGCTAGCTCGTAGAAAACGTTTGAGCTTTGAAGAGCGTCCTATCAATATTTACGAGGCTCATGCTGGCTCTTGGAAGAGGAATCCTGATGGCAGCCCCTATAGTTTTGCTCAATTGAAAGATGAACTCATTCCTTACTTGGTTGAGATGAATTATACTCACATTGAGTTTATGCCTTTGATGTCTCACCCACTAGGTTTGAGTTGGGGCTATCAGCTTATGGGTTACTTTGCTCTAGAGCATGCCTATGGTCGTCCTGAAGAGTTTCAAGATTTTGTTGAGGAATGTCACTTAAACAACATTGGCGTTATTGTAGACTGGGTACCAGGTCACTTTACTATCAATGATGATGCCTTGGCCTATTATGATGGAACACCGACTTTTGAATACCAAGACCATAATAAGGCTCATAACTACGGTTGGGGAGCACTCAATTTTGACCTTGGAAAGAATGAAGTCCAGTCCTTCTTGATTTCTAGTATTAAGTTCTGGATTGACTTTTACCATTTGGACGGTATTCGCGTGGATGCGGTTAGCAACATGCTCTATCTTGACTACGATAATGCTCCATGGACACCTAATAAAGATGGTGGTAATCTCAACTATGAAGGTTATTATTTCCTTCAACGCTTGAATGATGTGATTAAACTAGTTCATCCAGACGTTATGATGATAGCTGAGGAAAGTTCATCAGCTACTCAGATTACTGACACCAAGGATTCAGATGGTCTTGGCTTTGATTATAAATGGAATATGGGTTGGATGAATGATATCCTCCGATTCTACGAAGAAGATCCGATTTATCGTAAATATGACTTTAACCTGGTGACTTTCAGTTTTATGTACGTCTTCAAGGAGAATTATCTCCTACCATTCTCACACGATGAAGTGGTTCATGGCAAGAAGAGTATGATGCACAAGATGTGGGGAGATCGCTACAATCAATTCGCAGGCTTGCGTAATCTCTACACTTACCAAATTTGTCACCCTGGTAAGAAATTGCTCTTCATGGGTAGTGAATATGGGCAATTTCTAGAATGGAAATCTGAAGAACAGTTGGAATGGTCTAACCTAGAAGATCCAATGAATGCTAAGATGAAGTATTTCACTTCTCGGTTAAACCAGTTTTACAAAGATCACCGCTGTCTTTGGGAAATTGATACCAGCTATGATGGTATTGAAATCATTGATGCGGATAATCGAGACCAGAGTGTTCTTTCCTTCATCCGTAAGGGGAAGAAGGATGATATGTTAGTCTGTATCTTTAATATGGCACCTGTTGAACGAAAAGATTTTACAATCGGACTTCCTGTTGCAGGGATTTACGAAGAAGTCTGGAATACTGAGTTAGAAGAGTGGGGAGGCGTTTGGAAAGAACATAATCAAACTGTGCAAACGCAAGAAGGACTATGGAAAGATTATGAGCAGACCTTGACCTTTACCCTACCGGCTATGGGAGCAAGTGTTTGGAAAATCAAACGTCGCTTGAAACCTACTAAAACCGTTACAAGTAAAAACCAAAAAGGAGTAGAAAATGAAGAATGAAATGTTAGCTTTGATTCTTGCTGGTGGGCAAGGAACTCGTCTAGGTAAACTCACTCAAAGCATTGCAAAACCAGCTGTGCAATTTGGTGGGCGCTACCGTATCATTGACTTTGCTCTTTCAAACTGTGCCAACTCAGGTATCAACAATGTTGGAGTTATTACACAGTACCAACCACTTGCTCTCAACAACCATATTGGGAATGGTTCAAGTTGGGGTCTAGATGGGATTAATTCTGGTGTCTCTATCCTTCAACCTTACTCTGCAAGTGAAGGAAATCGTTGGTTTGAGGGGACAAGCCACGCTATTTACCAAAATATCGACTATATCGATAGTGTTAATCCTGAGTATGTCTTGATTCTGTCTGGGGACCACATCTACAAAATGGACTATGATGATATGCTCCAGTCTCACAAGGATAATAATGCTAGTTTGACAGTCGCAGTTCTTGATGTTCCTCTTAAGGAAGCTAGCCGTTTTGGTATCATGAATACAGATGCAAACAATCGTATTGTTGAATTTGAAGAAAAACCAGCTCAACCTAAATCTACCAAAGCTTCTATGGGAATTTACATTTTTGATTGGCAACGTCTGCGCAATATGCTCGTTGCTGCTGAAAAGAGCAATGTCGATATGTCAGACTTTGGTAAAAATGTCATTCCAAATTACCTTGAGTCAGGTGAAAGTGTCTATGCCTACGAATTTAATGGTTACTGGAAAGATGTTGGTACGATTGAGTCTCTTTGGGAAGCTAACATGGAATATATTTCACCAGAAAATGCCTTGGATAGCCGTAACCGTCAATGGAAGATTTACTCAAGAAACTTAATTTCACCACCAAACTTCCTTGGGGCAAATGCTCATGTGGAAGATTCCTTGGTTGTCGATGGCTGTTTCGTAGATGGAACTGTTAAACATTCTATCCTCTCAACAGGTGCGCAAGTTCGCGAAGGGGCAGAAGTAGTAGATTCAGTTATCATGAGTGGAGCAATTGTTGGTCAGGGAGCTAAAATCAAACGTGCCATTATTGGTGAAGGTGCAGTTATTTCTGACGGTGTCGAAATTGATGGAACAGAAGAAGTACAAGTTGTAGGATATGATGAAGTAGTGGGGGTAGCAACAGATGAAGATTGATAAATATTCTGCCATTTTAGGAAACACAGTTGGTTTTCATGATATGTCAACACTGACAGACCACCGTCCAGTAGCTAGCTTGCCATTTGGAGGTAAATATCGTTTAATCGACTTCCCACTTTCAAGTCTTGCTAATGCAGGTGTCCGTAGTATCTTTGGTATTTTCCAACAAGACAATATTAGCTCAGTCTTTGACCATATCCGTTCTGGGCGTGAGTGGGGCTTGTCAACCCTTCTTAGCCACTATTATCTAGGTATTTACAATACCCGTGTGGAAAGTAGTACAGTTGGAAAAGAATACTATCATCAGCTTCTTACTTATTTGAAGCGTTCTGGTTCAAACCAAACAGTTTCACTCAACTGTGATGTTTTGATTAATATTGATTTGAATCAAGTATTCCACCTACACAGTACAACAAAAGGGCCTATAACTGTAGTTTATAAAAAACTAGCTAAGAAAGACATTTCAGAAGTCAATGCAATCTTGGAAGTGGATGAAACTGACCATGTTCGTTCTCACAAACTCTTTGATAGCAAATCAACAGATGAAGTTTACAATATGTCTACAGATATCTTTGTTGTTGATACACCTTGGTTGATTGAACGTTTGGAAGAAGAAGCTAAAAAAGAACATCCAGAGAAGTTGCGTTATGTTTTACGTGATTTGGCTGCAAAAGAAGGAGCTTTTGCTTATGAGTACACAGGTTATCTGGCAAATATTCATTCTGTAGAGTCTTATTACCAAGCTAACAAAGATATGCTTGAATCGCAAAAATTCTACTCTCTCTTCTCACCAAATCAAAAGATTTATACAAAGGTCAAAAACGAAGAGCCAACTTACTATGCTAATACATCTAAGGTAAGTACTTCTCAGTTTGCCTCTGGTAGTATCATTGAAGGTCAAGTGGCTAATTCCGTTCTATCACGTAATATTCATGTCCATAAGGATAGCCTGGTTAAAGATAGCCTACTCTTCCCTCGTGTTGTTATTGGAGAAGGGGCTCAGGTCGAATATGCTATCTTGGACAAGGGTGTTGAAGTTGAGCCTGGTGTTGTGATTCGAGGAACTTCAGAACATCCAGTTGTCGTTAAGAAAGGTAGCAAAGTAACAGAGGATATTCATTCATGAAAATTTTATTTGTAGCAGCAGAGGGTGCACCCTTTTCAAAAACAGGTGGTTTGGGAGACGTTATTGGCGCTCTTCCCAAATCACTGGTAAAAGACGGGCACGAAGTTGCAGTGATTTTACCCTACTATGACATGGTAGAGGCTAAATTTGGAAATCAGATTGAAGATGTTCTTCATTTTGAGGTGAGCGTCGGTTGGCGCACACAGTACTGTGGGATTAAGAAAACAGTCTTAAACGGTGTGACCTTCTACTTTATTGACAACCAATATTATTTCTTCCGTGGTCATGTTTATGGTGATTTTGATGACGGAGAACGTTTCGCTTTCTTCCAACTGGCTGCCATTGAGGCTATGGAAAGGATTGACTTTATCCCTGACCTTCTCCATGTTCATGACTACCATACAGCTATGATACCTTTCTTGTTAAAGGAAAAATACCGTTGGATTCAAGCTTATCAAGGAATTAAAACTGTTTTAACCATTCATAATTTGGAATTCCAAGGACAATTTTCAGAGGGAATGTTATGGGATTTGTTTGGAGTCGGCTTTGAACGTTATGCTGATGGTACCCTTCGCTGGAACAACTGTTTGAACTGGATGAAGGCAGGTATTCTCTATGCGGACCGTGTTTCAACAGTTTCACCTAGTTATGCTCATGAAATTATGACTAGCCAATTCGGATGTAACTTGGATCAGATTCTTAGGATGGAGTCTGGTAAAGTTTCTGGTATCGTGAATGGAATTGATGCTGACCTATATAATCCTCAGACGGATGCCCTTTTAGACTATCATTTTAATCAGGAAGATTTGTCTGGAAAAGCCCAGAATAAGGCAAAATTACAAGAGAGAGTTGGCTTGCCAGTTAGAGCTGATGTTCCACTGGTGGGAATTGTTTCTCGTTTGACACGTCAAAAAGGTTTTGATGTGGTGGTGGAAAGTCTGCACCATATCTTGCAAGAAGATGTTCAGATTGTTCTTTTAGGAACTGGTGATCCAGCCTTTGAAGGAGCTTTCTCATGGTTTGCTCAGATTTACCCAGACAAGCTATCAGCAAATATCACTTTTGATGTCAAACTAGCTCAAGAAATCTACGCTGCTTGTGACCTCTTCCTCATGCCAAGTCGTTTTGAACCGTGTGGCTTGTCTCAAATGATGGCTATGCGTTACGGAACCTTGCCATTGGTTCATGAAGTTGGTGGCTTACGAGATACCGTTCGCGCTTTCAATCCAATCGAAGGAAGCGGTACTGGCTTTAGCTTTGACAATCTATCTCCTTACTGGTTAAATTGGACTTTCCAAACAGCTTTGGACCTGTATAGAAACAACCCTGACGTTTGGAGAAACCTACAAAAACAAGCTATGGAGTGTGATTTCTCATGGGATACAGCCTGCAAGTCATACCTTGACTTGTACCATAGTTTAGTTAATTAATAGATAAAATCGTATGATGACTTCATACGATTTTTAGGCTATTTTAGAGAGGAGAACTGATGTCTCAAGTAAAAGGCTTGTGTGTTATGGATGTTGATGGAACCTTAATCCTAGAAGAAGTGATAGATTTGTTGGGAAGAGAGGCAGGTTTTGAGGAGGAAATTTCGCAGATTACATGTAGGGCAATGCGAGGAGAGTTGGATTTTGAAAGCAGTTTAAGAAAAAGAGTGTCCTTACTGGAAGGACTTCTTGTTTCTGTATTTGATAAAGTCTTCAACTCAATTCATCGATCGCCAAATGCCCACGAATTCATCTCTATTCTTCAAAAGAATGGCATCTTGGTTGGTCTGGTGTCTGGTGGTTTTACACCAATAGTTGCGAGATTAGCGAAATCACTTGGTATTACCTATTTCTCTGCCAATCAACTTGAAGTCAAAGACGGTCTTCTAACAGGAAAATTAGTTGGACAAATTATCAGTCCCCAGGTCAAAAAAGAGACTCTGGAAAAATGGAGAGAGAAACTAAAACTTCCTCAAGAAAGAACAATTGCAATCGGTGATGGGGCCAATGATCTATTAATGTTGAAGTCAGCGGGACTTGGAATCGCCTTTTGTGCCAAAGAAGTGCTCAAAAAAGAAATACCGAATCATGTTGACAAGAGGGATTTTTTAGAAGTTCTTCCTTTGATTGACTTTTTAGAATGAGGGAAAATATGAAGATTGTAATTGCACCAGATTCATTTAAAGAAAGCTTGACGGCTGAAGAGGTAGCTGAAGCTATTAAAAGAGGCTTACAACAATCGATAGCAGATGTAGAATGTCTCCTCTGTCCTGTTGGTGATGGTGGAGAAGGCACTGTAGATGCTATTCGACATTCTCTTGCCCTAGAAGAAAAATGGGTCCAAGTGACAGGACCTTTTGGACAAAAAGAAGCTATGTGCTATTTTCAAAAAGGTCAACAGGCACTATTTGAAGTTGCCGACTTGGTTGGCCTTGGAAAGATTCCGCAAGAGAAACGAAATCCACTTCAAATCCAAACTTGTGGAATTGGAGAGTTGATCCGTCATCTCATTGCTCAAGGGATTAAAGATATCTATATCGGTGTTGGTGGCACGGCCAGTAATGACGGAGGTATTGGAATTGCTGCTGGTTTAGGTTATCAATTTTATGATAGGGATGGAAATGTCTTGCCGGCTTGCGGTCAGTCCTTATTAAACTTAGCTTCTATGTCAACAGAAAATCGCTATGAAATTCCTGAAGATGTGCAAATCCGTATTTTAGCAGATGTCGTGAGTCCCTTATGTGGTCATCAAGGTGCGACCTACACTTTTGGCAAACAAAAAGGCCTAGATCTTACTATGTTTGCAGAAGTCGATCAGGCAATTCAAGACTTTTATGAAAAAGTCTCACCTGCAACATTGGAAATTAAAGGTGCTGGAGCTGGTGGAGGAATTGCTGGTGGTTTGTGTGCCTTTGCTCAGGCAAGTATCGTATCTGGAATTGATACCTGCTTAGACCTAATCAATTTTGATAAGAAAGTTTCAGATGCTGACTTGATTGTTGTAGGAGAAGGAAGGCTAGATCGTCAAAGTTTAGCAGGTAAAGCGACAATAGGTGTTGCAAAAAGAACCCCTGTCGGAGTTCCTGTTATTGCTATTTGTGGTAGTCTTGCTGAGGATTTACCTTCCCTACCATTTGAAAATATCCAAGCGGCCTTTTCTATTTTGGAGAAAAGTGAAGCTTTAGAAGATAGTTTGAAAAATGCCAGTCTCTATCTGGAGCACACAGCTGTCAATATTGGACGTTTATTAAGTATGAATAAGATTTAGCCAAACCATTTCTTCCATAAGGATGTTTTGGCAGGTTCTTCCTTTTTAACTTCCCAAAGTTTTGCAAAAGCAAGTCGAAGATCCTTTTCTTCTACTTGTACTGGTGCATTGCTATGGATAATCAGGCCAAAAGGAGAAGAAGTATGCTCTTCAGATACAATGGTAGCTTGACTATCAGTTTCTTTAGCTTCTTTTAAGTAGAAAACTTGCTTGTCAAATTCGATATTTGGAGAAATCTTTACAAATAGTGGCTCTGCTGTTTCCTGAAGATTTTCTAAAATAGATAAAAAGCCTTTTTCTAACTGAGGGCTATTTGCTGTGTCAATATCTGCATATCCAAGAACTCTTTCCTCAAAGGTACCAAGATAGCGTCTTTGCTCATCTGGATTTAATTTTGAGCCACCATGAGCTTTTTCAAGTAATTGTTTTGATAAATCTGTCATGAAAACAGTATATCATAAAAGTTAGAATAAAACAGATAAAAGAAAGCGATTACTTTATAAAGTTAAGGAAAATTTGCACAAAGATAACGTTTTTTCTTGAAAAAGGAGGGTATTTAAGGTATTATAGAGGTGTAAAAAATTTAACTCATAAGGAGAGTAAAAAATGTCAATTATTACTGATGTTTACGCTCGCGAAGTCCTAGACTCACGCGGTAACCCAACACTTGAAGTAGAAGTTTACACTGAATCAGGTGCTTTCGGACGTGGTATGGTTCCATCAGGAGCTTCTACTGGTGAACACGAAGCAGTTGAACTTCGCGACGGTGACAAATCTCGTTACGGTGGTCTTGGTACACAAAAAGCTGTTGACAACGTAAACAACATCATTGCTGAAGCAATCATCGGCTACGATGTACGTGACCAACAAGCTATCGACCGTGCTATGATCGCACTTGACGGTACTCCTAACAAAGGTAAATTGGGTGCTAACGCAATCCTTGGTGTGTCTATCGCTGTAGCTCGTGCTGCTGCTGACTACCTTGAAATCCCACTTTACAGCTACCTTGGTGGATTCAACACTAAAGTTCTTCCAACTCCAATGATGAACATCATCAACGGTGGTTCTCACTCTGACGCTCCAATCGCTTTCCAAGAATTCATGATCGTACCTGCTGGTGCACCATCATTCAAAGAAGCTCTTCGTTGGGGTGCTGAGATCTTCCACGCTCTTAAGAAAATCCTTAAATCTCGTGGTCTTGAAACAGCCGTAGGTGACGAAGGTGGATTCGCTCCTCGTTTCGAAGGAACTGAAGACGGTGTTGAAACTATCCTTGCTGCTATCGAAGCTGCTGGATATGTTCCAGGTAAAGACGTATTTATCGGATTTGACTGTGCTTCATCAGAATTCTACGATAAAGAACGTAAAGTTTACGACTACACTAAATTTGAAGGTGAAGGAGCTGCTGTACGTACTGCTGCAGAACAAATCGACTACCTTGAAGAATTGGTAAACAAATACCCAATCATCACTATCGAAGATGGTATGGATGAAAATGACTGGGACGGATGGAAAGCTCTTACTGAACGTCTTGGTGGTAAAGTTCAATTGGTTGGTGACGACTTCTTCGTAACAAACACTTCATACCTTGAAAAAGGTATCGCAGAAGGCGCAGCTAACTCAATCCTTATCAAAGTTAACCAAATCGGTACTCTTACTGAAACATTCGACGCTATCGAAATGGCTAAAGAAGCTGGTTACACTGCCGTTGTATCACACCGTTCAGGTGAAACTGAAGATTCAACAATCGCTGACATCGCAGTTGCAACAAACGCAGGACAAATCAAGACTGGTTCACTTTCACGTACAGACCGTATTGCTAAATACAACCAATTGCTTCGTATCGAAGACCAACTTGGTGAAGTAGCTGAATACCGTGGATTGAAATCATTCTACAACCTTAAGAAATAATCGTTGATTTAACAACGTTTCTAGCCCCTCGGATTTTATCCGAAGGGCTTTTTTTCTGTTCAGGGGGCAAAAAAGAGTCATAACTTTTTAAAAAGGGTCAGTTAATACAAATACGATTCAGCTTATATAATTGAAAATGATGGAAAAAAAGGTGAAATTATGGTATACTTTAACGTAGGACCTTTTTAGAAATTTTGAAAGAGTATTAAAAATTTAAAATGAGAAAAATTGTTATCAATGGTGGATTGCCCCTGCAAGGTGAGATTACCATTAGTGGCGCAAAAAATAGTGTTGTAGCTTTAATTCCGGCTATTATTTTGGCAGATGATGTTGTGACTTTAGATTGTGTACCTGATATTTCTGATGTTGTTAGTCTTGTCGAAATCATGGAGTTAATGGGTGCTACCGTTAAGCGTTATGACGATGTATTGGAGATTGATCCAAGAGGTGTTCAAAATATTCCAATGCCTTATGGGAAAATCAACAGTCTTCGTGCATCTTATTATTTTTATGGAAGTCTTTTAGGCCGCTTTGGTGAAGCTACAGTTGGCCTACCTGGAGGATGTGATCTTGGGCCTCGTCCGATTGACCTACATCTTAAGGCTTTTGAAGCTATGGGTGCTACTGTTAGCTACGAGGGAGATAACATGAAGTTATCTGCTAAAGATTCAGGACTCCATGGTGCTAGTATTTACATGGACACGGTTAGTGTAGGAGCAACGATTAATACGATGATTGCTGCGGTTAAAGCAAATGGTCGTACTATTATTGAAAATGCAGCCCGTGAGCCTGAGATTATTGATGTAGCTACTCTCTTGAATAATATGGGTGCTCATATCCGTGGTGCTGGAACCAATATTATCATTATTGATGGTGTTGACAGATTACACGGAACCCGTCATCAGGTGATTCCAGACCGTATTGAAGCAGGAACATATATTTCTTTAGCTGCTGCAGTCGGTAAGGGAATTCGTATTAATAATGTTCTTTATGAACACTTAGAAGGATTCATCGCTAAGTTGGAAGAAATGGGAGTGAGAATGACTGTATCGGAGGACAGTATTTTTGTCGAAGAACAGTCTAATTTGAAAGCAATCAATATTAAGACAGCTCCTTATCCTGGTTTTGCTACTGACTTGCAACAACCAATTACTCCTCTTCTATTAACAGCAGAGGGGCGTGGTACCATTATTGATACCATTTATGAAAAACGAGTAAACCATGTTTTTGAACTAGCAAAGATGGACGCAGATATTACGACTACAAACGACCATATTTTATATACTGGTGGACGTGTTTTGCGTGGTGCAAATGTAAAAGCTACTGACCTTAGAGCTGGGGCTGCACTTGTCATTGCTGGTTTGATGGCTGAAGGTAAAACTGAAATTACAAATATTGAGTTCATCTTACGTGGTTATTCAGATATTATTGAAAAATTACGTAATCTAGGAGCGGATATTACACTTGTTGAAGAATAAACCGTAGAGGTGTTTATGAATATTTGGACCAAATTAGCAATGTTTTCTTTTTTTGAAACGGATCGCTTGTATTTGCGTCCTTTCTTTTTTAGTGATAGTCAAGACTTTCATGAGATAGCTTCAAATCCCGAAAATCTCCAATTTATTTTTCCGACTCAGGCAAGTCTGGAAGAAAGCCAATATGCACTAGCTAATTACTTTATGAAGTCACCTTTGGGAGTGTGGGCAATTTGTGACAAGAAAACTGAAAAAATGATTGGTTCAATTAAGTTTGAAAAGATAGATGAAATTAAAAAAGAAGCAGAACTTGGTTATTTTTTGAGAACAGATTTTTGGTCGCAAGGATTTATGACAGAGGTTGTTAGAAAAATCTGTAAGCTTGCTTTTGAAGAATTTGGTTTAAAACAATTAGCCATCATTACTCACCTTGAAAATGAAGCTAGCCAAAGGGTTGCTCTTAAGGCTGGATTTCGATTGATTCGTCAGTTTAAAGGAAGTGATCGCTATACAAGGAAAATGCGTGATTATCTTGAGTTTCGCTTTGTAAAGGGAGAAATTAATGAGTAAACACCAAGAAATTCTAAGTTATTTGGAAGAACTACCTGTTGGTAAAAGGGTCAGTGTTCGAAGCATTTCCAATCATCTGGGAGTCAGTGATGGAACGGCCTATCGGGCTATAAAGGAAGCTGAAAACCGTGGAATTGTAGAGACTCGCCCAAGAAGTGGTACTATCCGTGTTAAATCTCAAAAAGTTGCTATAGAGAGATTAACTTTTGCTGAAATTGCAGAAGTGACTTCTTCTGAGGTTCTGGCTGGTCAAGAAGGTTTAGAGAGAGAATTTAGTAAGTTCTCAATCGGTGCCATGACTGAGCAAAATATTTTGTCTTACCTTCATGATGGGGGACTTTTGATTGTCGGAGATCGGACTCGTATTCAATTGTTAGCATTAGAAAATGAAAATGCAGTCCTGGTTACAGGTGGATTTCAGGTCCATGATGATGTACTTAAACTGGCCAATCAAAAAGGAATTCCAGTTCTGAGAAGCAAGCATGACACATTCACCGTCGCGACCATGATCAATAAAGCCTTGTCAAATGTTCAAATTAAAACAGATATTTTGACAGTTGAGAAACTTTATCGCCCTTGTCACGAATATGGATTTCTAAGAGAGACTGACACTGTTAAAGATTATTTGGACTTGGTACGTAAGAATCGTAGCAGTCGTTTCCCTGTTATTAATCAACATCAGGTTGTTGTTGGAATTGTAACCATGAGAGACGCAGGTGATAAGTCACCAAGTACCACAATTGATAAGGTCATGTCTCGTAGTCTATTTTTGGTTGGATTATCGACAAATATTGCCAATGTCAGTCAACGGATGATTGCTGAAGACTTTGAAATGGTACCGGTTGTTCGAAATAATCAAACCTTGCTTGGGGTTGTAACCAGACGAGATGTCATGGAGAAGATGAGTCGTTCCCAAGTTTCTGCTCTACCTACTTTTTCTGAACAGATTGGTCAAAAACTTTCTTATCACCATGATGAAGTAGTTATTACAGTGGAACCCTTTATGCTAGAGAAGAACGGTGTTTTGGCTAATGGTGTATTGGCAGAGATACTGACTCATATGACCCAAGATTTAGTTGTGAATAGTGGGCGCAATCTCATCATCGAGCAGATGCTAATCTACTTTTTGCAGGCTGTTCAGATAGATGATACACTGCGCATTCAAGCACGCATTATCCACCATACTAGACGGTCAGCTATTATTGATTACGATATTTATCATGGTCATCAGATTGTTTCAAAAGCAAATGTAACCGTTAAAATTAATTAGAAACTAGGAGAAAAAATGATAACATTAAAATCAGCTCGTGAAATCGAAGCTATGGATAAGGCTGGGGATTTTCTAGCAAGTATTCATATCGGCTTGCGTGATTTGATTAAGCCTGGCGTAGATATGTGGGAAGTTGAAGAGTATGTTCGCCGTCGTTGTAAGGAAGAAAATTTCCTTCCGCTTCAGATTGGAGTTGACGGTGCAATGATGGACTATCCTTATGCTACCTGTTGCTCTCTTAATGATGAAGTGGCTCATGCTTTCCCTCGTCACTATATCTTGAAAGATGGTGATTTGCTCAAAGTTGATATGGTTTTGGGAGGCCCAATTGCTAAATCCGACCTGAATGTCTCAAAATTAAACTTCAACAATGTTGAACAAATGAAAAAATACACTCAGAGCTATTCTGGTGGTCTTGCAGACTCATGTTGGGCTTATGCTGTTGGTACACCGTCCGAAGAAGTGAAAAACTTGATGGATGTAACTAAAGAAGCTATGTACAAGGGGATTGAGCAAGCTGTTGTTGGAAACCGTATCGGTGATATTGGAGCAGCGATTCAAGAATACGCTGAAAGTCGTGGTTACGGTGTAGTGCGTGATTTGGTTGGTCATGGTGTTGGCCCAACCATGCACGAAGAACCAATGGTTCCTAACTATGGTATTGCTGGTCGTGGGCTTCGTCTCCGTGAAGGAATGGTCTTAACCATTGAACCAATGATCAATACTGGTGACTGGGAAATTGATACAGATATGAAAACTGGCTGGGCGCATAAGACCATTGACGGTGGTTTATCTTGTCAATATGAACACCAATTCGTGATTACGAAAGATGGACCTGTTATCTTGACTAGCCAAGGTGAAGAAGGAACTTATTAATAAAAAGTGAAAAGGCTGCTGGAAGTTTATTTTGAAACAATTCAGTAGATCGTTTCATAATTAAATAAACGCATTGTATCAAGTTCTAGGTAGCTTATATGATGCGTTTTTCTGATTTTAAGATTCTTAATTCAATCTCTTGTTCTTTATTAGGATTTCAAAAACAAAATTCTTCTAAACTGCTACACTTCAGGTGAAAAAAACGACATTTCAGATTTTCTGCTCCAGAAATAGCTTTCACTATGATATAATTATTTTATGATTATTACTATTCCTATAAAAAATCAAAAAGATATTGGCACACCATCCGATTCGGTCGTTGTTCTCGGCTATTTTGATGGTATACATAAGGGACATCAAGAACTATTTCGTGTTGCCAATAAGGCTGCGAGAAAGGATTTATTGCCTATCGTAGTTATGACCTTTAATGAATCTCCAAAGATTGCTTTAGAGCCTTATCATCCGGATTTGTTTTTGCATATTTTGAACCCTGCTGAACGTGAGAGAAAATTAAAGCGTGAAGGTGTAGAAGAATTGTATCTCCTTGATTTTAGTAGCAAATTTGCTAGTCTCACAGCAGAAGAATTTTTTGCGACTTATATCAAGGCTATGAATGCCAAAATTATTGTTGCAGGTTTTGATTATACATTTGGTTCTGACAAAAAAACGGCAGAAGATTTAAAGAATTACTTTGATGGAGAAGTTATCATTGTCCCACCTGTAGAAGATGAGAAAGGAAAGATTAGTTCAACTCGTATCCGTCAAGCTATTTTAGATGGCAATGTGAAAGAAGCAGGAGAACTTTTGGGGGCACCGCTTCCATCCAGAGGTATGGTAGTTCATGGTAACGCTCGTGGTCGTACGATTGGTTATCCGACAGCGAATTTAGTGCTTTTAGATCGTACTTATATGCCAGCAGATGGTGTTTATGTTGTTGATGTTGAGATTCAAAGACAGAAGTATCGCGCTATGGCTAGTGTTGGAAAAAATGTGACTTTTGATGGAGAAGAAGCACGTTTTGAAGTCAATATTTTTGATTTTAATCAAGATATTTATGGGGAAACCGTCATGGTTTATTGGCTTGATCGTATTCGAGATATGACCAAATTTGACTCAGTCGACCAATTAGTGGATCAGTTAAAGGCTGATGAAGAAGTAGCTCGAAATTGGTCTTAAGAGTTTGGGTAATTAAAAAAGAGGTTGTCTGTAACCCAAAAGATAGATGATGTAGTCTAACTTTTGAGGTCACTACAAGACCTCTTTTTATTCTTTTTCAAAGGTAAATCCTTCTCCAAGGATTTCGTGGGCTTCTGTAATAGTTATAAAGGCTTGAGGATCAATTCGATGAATCATTTCCTTCATTTTCACAATTTCATTTCTTCCGACAATACAGTAGATAATCTTCAAATCTTTTTGACTATAGTAGCCTTGACCTGAGATGAAAGTAACGCCTCTACCTAGGTCATCATTAATCGCCTTAGCAAGTTGGTCAGGACGTTTCGTAATAATCATAAAGCCTTTACCTGCGTAGCCACCTTCGCCAATCAAATCAATGACACGCGAAACGATAAAATCAAATAAGAGCGTGTAGGAAACCAATCTCAAATCCTTGAAGATTAGGAGAATAAGCATGAGAATACAAAAATCTAAGATAAAAAGCAGTTTCCCCATGGATATATGAGTGTATTTATTGAGAATACGAGCTAGAATATCAGTACCACCAGTTGTACCTCCAGCATTAAAGATAATACCAAGACCAATTCCCAATAGAATTCCAGCTATGAGGGCTGTAATCAGTAAATCACCTTGCAGATCAATATGAAGGGGAATCCGCTCAAAAATAGCCAACCAAGCGGACAAAGCTAAGGTTCCTAGTAAACTAGAATAGAGGGATTTGGCTCCAAAGATTTTCCAAGCTAGGATGAAAAGGGGAATATTAATCAGCAAGTTCATGAGAGAAACAGGGATTTTAAAAAGATAAAAGGTGATGAGGGTAATACCTGTCGCCCCTCCTTCAAAGAGATGATGGGGAACTACAAAATAAGTTAGCCCAAAAGCATAAATAGCAGCACCTAGTAAAATGGTTAAAATGGGATAAATTTTTTTTATCATAGGAACCTCTTTTCTTATAAGTAGATTATATCAAATTTTTAAGGAAAATTTGAATGACTCCATTAGGATTTTTAATCTTTTTTTGATATAATTAAGAGTAAGAAAACCAATCTGAATCCTAAAATAGAAAGATTGCAACTATGACAAAAATTAAGATTGTAACCGATTCATCTGTTACTATTGAACCAGAACTAGTAAAACAATTAGATATCACTGTTGTTCCACTATCTGTAATGATTGATAATGTTGTTTATTCTGATGCTGATTTGAAAGAAGAAGGTAAATTTCTTCAGTTAATGCAAGAAAGTAAGAATCTTCCTAAAACAAGTCAGCCACCTGTAGGTGTCTTTGCTGAAGTGTTTGAAGACCTATCTAAGGATGGTAGCCAGATTCTTGCTATTCATATGTCCCATGCTCTTTCAGGGACTGTAGAAGCAGCGCGTCAAGGTGCCAGCCTGTCTACTGCCGATGTGACAGTTATCGATAGTTCCTTCACTGACCAAGCCTTGAAATTCCAAGTTGTTGAGGCTGCGAAATTAGCACAAGAAGGCAAAGAGATGGCGGAAATTTTATCTCACGTTGAAGAGGTAAAAAACCATACGGAGCTCTACATTGGTGTTTCTACTCTAGAAAACCTAGTAAAAGGTGGACGAATTGGCCGTGTAACTGGATTGTTGAGCTCCCTTCTCAATATCCGTGTTGTCATGCAAATGAAAGACCATGAATTGCAGCCAATTGTTAAAGGTCGTGGAGCTAAAACCTTTAAAAAATGGTTAGATGAGTTAACAATAACTCTCTCTGAACGTTCTGTAGCAGAGATTGGAATTTCATATTCTGGTAGTGCTGATTGGGCAAAAGAGATGAAAGAAAGTTTACAAGCTTATGTTGAAAAGCCAATTTCTGTTTTGGAAACGGGTTCCATTATTCAAACTCACACGGGTGAGAACGCTTGGGCTATTTTGGTACGTTACCACTCCTAAAAAAATAAAGAAAATGGGAAGAAATAGCGTTTTTAACTTGACCTAAAAGGGATTTTAGGATATGATTATATTTGTTAATTAGAAATTAAATTGGAGGAATCATTAACATGGCAAACAAACAAGATTTGATCGCTAAAGTAGCAGAAGCTACAGAATTGACTAAGAAAGACTCAGCAGCAGCAGTTGAAGCTGTATTCGCAGCAGTAACTGAGTACCTTGCAGCTGGTGAAAAAGTTCAATTGATCGGTTTTGGTAACTTTGAAGTTCGTGAGCGTGCTGCACGTAAAGGTCGCAACCCACAAACTGGTAAAGAAATCAAAATTGCAGCTTCTAAAGTTCCAGCATTCAAAGCTGGTAAAGCTCTTAAAGACGCTGTTAAATAATCAACCTTCCAAATGCCTACTGTATCAAGCTTTCTAGCTTGGGCAGTAGGCTTTTTTGTGTATAGGGGGCAAAAAAGGGGCTAGAATCTGAATGAACTAGTAGCGGAAAATCTTTCAAATACAGACTAATTCAATTTGCGTAGCAGAAATCATACAAATGAAATTGATTATAGTAAAATAGGATTAGAATTATTAAGAAAGTTGGTTTTTTATTGGAAACGATAGTATTTTCAATCTCCGTTTTTTTAGCAGGGATCTTGTCCTTCTTTTCTCCCTGTATCTTTCCTCTTTTGCCAGTTTATGCTGGGATTTTATTGGATGATCAGGAAAGCGCAAAAAGCTTTTCTTTCTTTGGGAGAAAGGTTGCCTGGTCAGGTCTGATTCGAACTCTTTGCTTTATCGCAGGCATTTCACTCATTTTCTTTATTCTAGGATTTGGTGCTGGTTACTTTGGTAATATTCTCTATGCCAATTGGTTTCGTTACACTATGGGAACAATTATTATCATTTTAGGCCTTCACCAGATGGAAATTTTTCATTTTAAGAAATTAGAGGTTCAAAAAAGCTTTACTTTTAAGAAATCAGAAGCCAATCGTTATTGGTCAGCCTTTTTACTCGGTATTACTTTTAGCTTTGGTTGGACGCCTTGTATTGGTCCAGTTTTGAGTTCTGTTTTAGCGCTTGCGGCTTCTGGAGGTAATGGTGCTTGGCAAGGAGCAATCTATACCTTAATTTACACTCTGGGGATGGCCATTCCTTTCTTGGTTTTGGCTCTAGCTTCAGGTGTAGTAATGCCTTATTTTAGTAAAATTAAACGTCATATGATGCTACTGAAGAAAATTGGTGGTTTCCTCATTATTTTAATGGGAATTTTGTTACTATTAGGACAAGTAAATGTTCTAGCTGGAATTTTTGAATAAAGGAGAAAAAGATGAAAAAAGTAATGTTTGCTGGCTTAAGCCTCTTGTCATTAGTCGTATTGATAGCCTGTGGTGAGGAAGAGACTAAAAAGACTCAAGCACCAGAACAATCCCCAAAACAACAGCAACAAACGCCTGTACAACAAATTGCTGTTGGAAAAGAGGCTCCAGACTTTACCTTGCAATCAATGGATGGCAAAGAAGTCAAGTTATCTGATTATAAGGGGAAAAAAGTCTATTTGAAGTTCTGGGCTTCATGGTGTGGTCCATGTAAGAAAAGTATGCCCGAGTTGATGGAATTGGCTGCAAAACCAGATCGCGATTTCGAAATTCTTAGTGTCATTGCACCAGGAATTCAAGGTGAAAAAACAGTCGAGCAATTCCCACAATGGTTCCAAGATCAAGGTTATAAGGATATCCCAGTTCTTTATGATACAAAGGCTACAACCTTCCAAGCTTATCAAATTCGAAGCATTCCTACAGAATACCTAATTGATAGCCAAGGAAAGATTGGAAAGATTCAATTTGGTGTTATCAGCAACGCGGATGCAGAAGCAGCCTTTAAAGAAATGAACTAGAATAGATAAAAATCTGATTACAAAAGTAGTCAGATTTTTTTAAAAAATTATTTTATAAATATTCACAAATATCCTATATTTATGGTAAAATAGAATCATCATTTTATTTTGGAGTCAAAGATGAATATATTTAGAACAAAGAACGTTAGTTTAGATAAAACGGAGATGCACAGGCATTTGAAATTATGGGATTTGATTTTGCTAGGTATCGGAGCCATGGTAGGGACAGGTGTCTTTACAATAACAGGTACTGCAGCCGCAACGCTTGCTGGTCCAGCCCTAGTGATTTCAATCGTCATTTCTGCCTTGTGTGTGGGATTATCAGCTCTCTTTTTTGCAGAATTTGCTTCACGAGTACCTGCTACAGGTGGTGCCTACAGTTATCTCTATGCCATCTTAGGAGAATTCCCAGCCTGGTTGGCAGGTTGGTTAACTATGATGGAGTTCATGACAGCCATATCAGGTGTGGCTTCTGGTTGGGCAGCTTATTTTAAAGGGTTGCTCTCTCAATACGGGATATCCCTTCCTCAGGCTTTAAATGGTACCTTTAATCCTCAGGCAGGGACATTTGTTGATTTATTGCCTATTCTTGTCTTGGTCTTGGTGACCTCGCTTGTTTTACTAAATGCTAAGGCAGCCTTACGCTTTAATTCGATCCTAGTTATTTTGAAATTTTCCGCTTTAGCCCTCTTTATTTTGGTAGGAATTTGGCATATCAAACTTGATAATTGGAGCAATTTTGCTCCTTATGGTTTTGGACAAATCTATGGCGCTAGTACTGGTATTATGGCTGGTGCGTCCTTGATGTTCTTTGGATTTTTAGGATTTGAATCTATTTCTATGGCTGTAGATGAAGTCAAGACTCCTCAAAAAAATATTCCTAGAGGGATTGTCTTATCACTTTCTATCGTAACCATTCTTTATGCCTTGGTGACGCTTGTTTTGACTGGTGTTGTCCATTACAGTCATCTAAATGTCGATGATGCCGTTGCCTTTGCTCTTCGTAGCGTTGGGATTAGTTGGGCAGCCAACTATGTGTCATTAGTGGCTATCTTGACCTTGATTACAGTTTGTATTTCGATGACCTATGCCCTATCGCGTATGATTTACAGTTTATCGCGTGATGGTTTAATGCCTGCCGCCTTTAAAGCACTAACGAAGACAAGCAAGGTACCCAAAAATGCTACTATCTTGACGGGTCTAGCTTCAGCAGTAGCAGCAGGAATGTTCCCACTAGCTAGTATTGCAGCCTTCTTAAATATTTGTACATTGGCCTACTTGATCATGCTAGCATACGGCCTGATTCGCTTAAGGAAAGAAAAAGGGATGCCCAAAGCTGGGGAATTTAAAACACCATTGGTACCTCTGTTACCAATTTTATCAATCATTATTTGTTTGTCCTTTATGTTGCAGTATAATATGGAAACCTGGCTTGCTTTCCTAGTTGCATTGTTAGTAGGAAGTATTATTTACTTCACTTATGGTTACAAGCATTCTACCATAGAAGAATAAAGTGAAAGTCTGTTGAGTTATTGAAACTCAGCAGATTTTTATATGTGAAAGAAATTTCAAATTTTTTCTAAAAATAGCTTGACAGATTAAATTTTTAGGAGTAAACTGTTTACCAGTTAATTAAATAGTTAAGGAGTTTTGTATGAAGAAACAAAGTTTATTTTTAGTATTGTTAAGTGTCTTTCTTTTATGTTTAGGTGCTTGTGGCCAAAAGGAAAGCCAGACAGGGAAAGGGATGAAAATTGTGACCAGTTTCTATCCTATCTACGCTATGGTCAAGGAAGTATCTGGTGACTTGAATGATGTTCGAATGATTCAGTCAAGTAGCGGTATTCACTCCTTTGAGCCTTCAGCGAATGATATCGCAGCCATCTATGATGCAGATGTCTTTGTTTACCATTCTCATACTCTCGAATCTTGGGCAGGAAGTCTAGATCCCAATCTTAAAAAATCCAAAGTTAAGGTTTTAGAAGCATCTGAGGGAATGACCTTGGACCGCGTCCCAGGGTTAGAAGATGTGGAAGCAGGGGATGGAGTTGATGAAAAAACACTATATGACCCTCACACTTGGCTAGATCCTGAGAAAGCTGGCGAAGAAGCGCAAATTATCGCTGATAAACTTTCAGAGGTGGATAGTGAGCATAAAGAAACTTACCAGAAAAATGCGCAAGCCTTTATCAAAAAAGCTCAGGAATTGACTAAGAAATTCCAGCCTAAATTTGAAAAAGCGAGTCAGAAAACATTTGTAACTCAACATACAGCTTTTTCTTATCTAGCTAAGCGATTTGGACTCAATCAACTTGGTATTGCAGGTATCTCTCCTGAACAAGAACCAAGTCCAAGACAACTAACAGAAATTCAGGAATTTGTTAAAACCTATAAGGTTAAAACGATTTTTACAGAAAGTAATGCTTCTTCAAAAGTAGCTGAAACTCTTGTCAAATCAACAGGTGTAGGTCTTAAAACTTTGAATCCTTTAGAGGCAGACCCACAAAATGACAAGACTTATTTAGAAAATCTGGAAGAAAATATGAGTGTTCTAGCAGAAGAATTGAAGTGAGGAAAGAATGAAAATCAATAAAAAATATGTAGTAGGTTCAGTGGCAGTTCTTGCCCTAAGTATTTGTTCCTATGAGCTTGGTCGGTATCAAGCTGGTCAAGTTAAGAAAGATTCTAATCGAGTTGCTTATATAGATGGTGATCAGGCTGGTCAAAAGGCAGAAAATTTGACACCAGATGAAGTTAGTAAAAGAGAAGGGATTAACGCAGAACAAATTGTTATCAAGATTACGGATCAAGGTTATGTGACTTCTCATGGAGATCATTATCATTACTATAATGGCAAGGTTCCTTATGACGCTATCATCAGTGAAGAACTCCTCATGAAAGATCCGAATTATCAGTTGAAGGATTCAGACATTGTCAATGAAATCAAGGGTGGCTATGTGATTAAGGTAGACGGGAAATACTATGTTTACCTCAAGGATGCGGCTCATGCGGACAATATTCGGACAAAAGAAGAGATTAAACGTCAGAAGCAGGAACATAGTAGTAATCACGGTGGCGGTTCAAACGATCAAGCGGTTGTTGCAGCCAAAGCCCAAGGACGCTATACAACGGATGATGGGTATATCTTCAATGCGTCTGATATCATTGAGGACACGGGTGATGCTTATATCGTTCCTCATGGCAATCACTTCCACTATATTCCTAAGAGTGACTTGTCTGCTAGTGAATTAGCTGCAGCCCAAGCCTTCTTATCTGGAAAAGGTGGCCAATTAAGTACCGTTGAATATCGTTCAAGCAGAGGTGAAACAAGATCTAGTGTGAGAACGAGTCAAGCTGATACTCCTCAAAATCCTACAACGTCTTCTGAGAGTCAAAATGAGGACTTGGATAGTCTCCTTCAAGAATTGTACGCTTTGCCACTTAGCCAACGACACGTGGAGTCTGATGGATTAGTATTTGATCCAGCACAGATTACAAAACGTACAGCAAATGGTGTGGCAGTGCCTCATGGGGATCATTTCCATTTCATTCCTTATTCGCAAATGTCTTCTTTGGAAGAAAAATTGGCTCGAAATCTACCAATTGGAGGTCAGCCAGTTCAAAGTCATTCTGATAATACGAAACCAAGCAGTCCTGAGAAAACAAGTTCAACCATTAAACCAAACTTTAATCTCAATACGCAGGCACCAAATCGAGGAACTGGAGGTGCCTATACAACGGATGATGGGTATGTCTTTAGTCCAACAGATGTGATTGAAGATACAGGTGACGCTTTTATTGTCCCTCATGGAAATCATTTCCACTACATACCAAAAGGCACTTTGTCGGCAGGAGAATTAGCTGCAGCTCAAGCTTATTGGAATGGTAAGCAGGGCTCTCGTACTTCTACAAGCTCAAGTAAACCAAGTAGTGATAATGGTAATCCAGCCCAACCAAGTTTGACAGAGACTCCAAATCTGACTGTTACCCCAACATATCATCAAAATCAAGGGGAAGACATTTCAACACTTTTAAGTGAATTGTATGCCAAACCTTTATCAGAACGTCATGTTGAATCAGATGGCTTAGTCTTTGATCCGGCACAAATCATCAAACGTACAGCTAATGGGGTCGCAGTGCCCCACGGAGATCATTATCACTTTATTCCTTATTCACAAATGTCACCACTGGAAGAAAAATTGGCTCGTATAATAGCTGTTAAGGGTCAAAATGGCAGTGTCTTGCCAAGTGTTACTCCTCTGAAGCCAGCCCCTACTACAAAACCTCTAGCACCAGTGGAAAATAAACCGACAGAATTTGATGTCAACCAGGTTGTTAGAAAAGTTGGCGACGGTTATATTTTCGAGGATAAGGGAGTCAGTCGTTATGTTCTAGCTAAAGACCTGGCTAAGGATAAGATTGACGCTATTGAAAATCTCTTGTCTAAGAAAACTCAAGAGACACACGCACTAGTTGCGAAGAAAGAAAATGTGGCACCTCGTGACCAAGAATTCTACGATAAAGCATATAATTTATTGACCGAGGCTCATAAAGCCTTGTCTGAAAATAAGGGACGTACTTCTGATTTCCAAGCCTTAGACAAATTAGCAGAGCGCTTGAATGATGAATCTACTAATAAAGGAAAATTGGTAGATGATTTATTGGCATTCCTAGCCCCAATTACCCACCCAGAACGTCTTGGTAAACCAAATTCTCAGATTGCTTATACAGACGATGAAATTAAATTAGCGAAATTAGCAGGTAAGTATACAACAGAAGATGGCTATATATTTGACACTCGTGATATTACCAGTGATGAGGGAGATGCTTATGTCACTCCACATATGACCCATAGTCATTGGATTAAGAAAGAAAGTTTGTCTGAAGATGAAAGAGTAGCAGCTCAAGCTTATGCTAAAGAGAAAGGTTTGACACCTCCTTCAACAGATAATCAGGGTTCAGGAAATACTGAGGTTAAAGGAGTAGAAGCAATCTATAATAAAGTTAAGGCTGCTAAGAAGGTTCCACTTGATCAAATTCCTTACAATTTACAACATACTGTTGAAGTTAAAAATGGTAGCTTAATTATACCTCATTACGACCATTACCATAACATTAAATTTGGGTGGTTTGACGAAGGACTTTATGAGGCACCTAAAGGCTATAGTTTAGAGGATCTCTTTGCGACTGTAAAATACTATGTAGAACATCCAAACGAACGTCCGCACTCAGATAATGGTTGGGGAAATGCCAGTGACCATGTTCGTAAAAATAAGCCAGAAGACAGTAAAACTGATGAAGATAAGAAACATGATGAAGTAAGTGAGCCAACTCGCCCTGAATCTGATGAAAAAGAGAATCACGCAGGTTTAAATCCTTCAGCAGATAATCTTTATAAACCAAGCACTGATACGGAAGAGACAGAGGAAGAAGCTGAAGATACTACAGATGAGGCTAAAGTTCCTCAAGTAGAGACTGAAAAAGTAGAAGCCAAACTCAAAGAAGTAGAAGCTCTACTTGATACAGTAACCGTTGCTAGTTTGAAAGACAATGTGGCAGAGAGTCTAGCTGGTTTACGAAATAATTTGAGCCTCCAAACTATGGATAATAATGGCATTATGGCAGAAGCAGAAAAATTACTTGCCTTGTTAAAAGGTAGTGAGTCAGTTACGACGAATCCAGAAGCATAAATTTTATCTTGTTAAATCAAAATAATGTAAGAGTCAGTAGCAATACTGGCTTTTATTTTTTAAAATGATATAAAAATCTTGACAGATAAACTTAAAAAAGGTAAACTATTTACTGGTTAATTAATTGGTTAAATAACCAGTTGAGAAAAAACTGTTTAACCGAGAAAAGAAGTTAAGAAATAGCTTCATCATTTATTGAAATGAGGGATTTATGAAATTCAGTAAAAAATATATAGCAGCTGGATCAGCTGTTATCGTATCCTTAAGTCTTTGCGCCTATGCACTGAACCAGCATCGCTCGCAGGAAAATAATGACAATAATCGTGTTTCTTATGTGGATGGTAGCCAGTCAAGTCAGAAAAGTGAAAACTTGACACCAGATCAGGTTAGCCAGAAAGAAGGAATTCAGGCTGAGCAAATTGTCATCAAAATTACAGATCAGGGCTATGTGACGTCACACGGCGACCACTATCATTACTATAATGGGAAAGTTCCTTATGATGCCCTATTTAGTGAAGAACTTTTGATGAAGGATCCAAACTACCAACTTAAAGACGCTGATATTGTCAATGAAGTCAAAGGTGGTTATATCATCAAGGTCGATGGAAAATATTATGTTTATCTGAAAGATGTTGCACATGCTGATAATGTTCGAACCAAGGATGAAATCAACCGTCAAAAACAAGAACACGTCAAAGATAATGAGAAGGTCAGCTCAGATGTTGCTGTAGCAAGATCACAGGGACGCTATACGACAGATGATGGTTATGTCTTTAATCCAGCTGATATAATTGAAGATACTGGTGATGCTTATATCGTTCCTCACGGAGGGCACTATCACTATATTCCAAAAAGTGATTTGTCTGCTAGTGAGTTAGCTGCTGCTAAAGCTCATCTAGCTGGCAAAAATACGCAACCGAGCCAGTTAAGGTATTCTTCAGTAGTTAGTGACAATAACACGCAATCTGTGGCACAAGGATCAACTAGCAAGCCAGAAAGCAAAGTTGAAAATCTCCAAAGTCTATTGAAGGAACTCTATGATTCACCTAGCGACCAACGTTACAGTGAATCAGATGGCCTGGTCTTTGATCCTGCTAAGATTATCAGTCGTACACCAAATGGAGTTGCGATTCCGCATGGTGACCATTATCACTTTATTCCTTACAGCAAGCTCTCTCCTTTAGAAGAAAAGATTGCTAGAATGGTGCCTATCGGTGGAACTGGTTCTACGGTTTCTACAAATGAAAAACCTCATGAAGTAGTGTCTAGTCTAGGCAGTCTTTCAAGTAGTCCATCTACTTTGAATCATGCTTCATTGTCTGCGAATAAAGCTATCTCTTCAACATCTGATGGCTATATCTTTAATCCAAAAGATATCGTTGAAGAAACAGCCACAGCTTATATTGTCAGACATGGTGACCATTTCCATTACATTCCAAAATCGAACCCAATTGGGCAACCGACTCTTCCTAACAATGGTCTAGCAACACCTTTGCCATCTCTTCCAGTCAATCCAGGTGTTTCACATGAGGAACATGAAGAAGATGGACACGGTTTTGATGCCAACCGGATTATTGCTGAAGATGAAGCAGGATTTATCATGACTCATGGTGACCACAATCATTACTTCTTCAAGAAGGACTTGACAGCAGAGCAAATTAAGGCTGCACAGGATCACTTGAAAGGGGCGAATACAACAACACCAAGTCCAGCTCATGATGACGATCACGATGAAGATCATCATGGACACCATCATGGTGAGGAACACGATCACGGTTTTGATGCCAATCGTGTCATTAGTGAGGATGAGCAAGGATTTGTTATGAGTCATGGTGATCATAACCATTACTTCTTCAAGAAAGACTTGACAGCAGACCAAATCAAGGCGGCTCAGGATCATTTGAAAACACATCATGATGTAGAGCCTGTAAAACCTCTTGCTAAAACGGTAGAGTCTTTCTCAAGAGATGCTAGCGATGAAGAAAAGATTGCTTATATCTCTAAGACCTATGGTGTTCCACTTGAAGCGATTAGAATTTCAAACGGATTCTTTGTCTTTGGAAATCCAGACCAAGCCTATGATCCAACTCATATCCACCCATATGCTGTTCGTAAGGAACATGTTCGTTTGCCACTCCAAACTGGAAATCCAGAACTTGATTTCCTAAATGAACTTTATACGACTGCCTTGCGAGATGGGGTGTCTCCTTATAGCTTACAGGTAGAGAATGGTAGTTTTGTGATTCCTCATGGCGACCACAATCACTACATCAAGGTTCAAACCAAGGGCTATGAAGTGGCTTTGAAAAACAAAATTCCAGCTCTACAATCCAATTATCAACCTGGAGCTTTTGATGAGAAGGCAGTCTTGGAAAAAGTAGATCAACTTTTAGCTGATAGCAGAAGTATCTACAAAGACAAGCCTATCGAACAAAGACAGATTGAGTTAGCCTTAGGTCAGTTTACTGAAAACATGAAGAAACTGGCAACTAACTCTACAGCGGGTTATCTTGCAACACTTGATCTCTTTGATAAGCAATATATCCATATTGATGAAAGTGTCAAACCTGTTGAAACAAGTGCTTTAGATAAGAAATATCAGGCCTTGATTGATAAAATCAATACTCTGGATACGGACACTTATGGACTTCCTAAGAAAGACCTTCTCGTTCGACTCCAAGAAGCTAAGTTGGCTAAAGATGAGGCAGGTTTGGCAGCGGTTGAATCACAACTTCAAGCTCTTCAAGACTTTAATGACCGAACAGGTGTTACAACAGTTGAATACATCAAGTATTTCTACGAACACGTAAATGACGGTCGTTTGAGTGATGAACTACGAAACAAAGTAGCTCAGTTGACTTGGACCTTGTATCAATCTCAATCCTTCCTTAAGGCAGCAGAATTGAACAAATTATTCCCAAGCATCTATCAGGCAAAACAAGAAGTGGAAGAAGCGTTGAAAGCTCAGCCAACTACTGCGAAATCAAGTCAGACAGTTCTAGATACTGAAAAAGTTGATAATCAAAGTGCCAAAACAGCTATTTATGGCTTCTTGAAAGAATTGTATGGAGACTTTATGCCTGAAGAACATGTCAATCATGTTAGCAAGGAAGAAGTAGAAAGCCTCTTGAGCAAGGCAAATCAACTCTTGGAGCAAATCCAAGAAGAAGGAATCAGACAATCCTTGGCAGAAGAAGTAGAAAATCTAAAAGCTGCCACAAACAAGGCTGATGCAGACTTGGATGAAGTAAACAGTCAGGTGAAAGATGTCTTGAGTCGTATCGCTAGCGCCCTTCAACAAGAAAAGGAAAATGCTGAGCAAGATCCTCAGACACTTGTACTCTATCAAAAACTCTACGATATTCTTATGTCGCTTCATGCTTATTTAGAAAACAATAAGGGTTCTGATGCAGACTTTGATAAAGTAGATGCATTGCTAGATCAACTTTCTGCTAAGAGTAAAGATAAAGCTGCTTTACTTGAGTTGACAAAAGCTATTTTAGTCTTGAATCAAGAAATCAAGTCAAAATCAAGCACAAGTGAAGAAGTAAGTCCAACAAGAAATGCTGAAGCAAATGGTGATAAGACAAGTCACAAAACTGAAACATCAGCAGCTGCGGAATCTAACAGTGAAACAGCAAGTGACGAAAACAAACCAAGCAACACAACCGATTCTAAACCTGCTGAATCAACTTCAGAAAAGGAAACAACAGAATCTACAACAAGTGCTGGAAATCAAGAAAAACCAGCAGAATAAACAGAAAGGCGAAGTAGCTGAGCTACCTCGTCTTTTTAGTCTTTATAAGCTACGATACCAATGATGGTATCAACTGCACGTTCCATAGTTTGAAGGCTAACGTATTCAAAACGTCCGTGCATATTTTCCCCACCCGCAAAGATATTCGGAGTTGGAATTCCCATAAAGGAAATTTTAGATCCGTCTGTTCCTCCACGGATTGGTTCAATAATAGGAGTGATACCCAGATCTTCCATAACGGCTTTAGCAATGGTAATTGGAGTCATATCTTTTTCAATGACTTCTTTCATATTGTAGTACTGATCTGTCAGATTTAGAGTGACACGGTCGCTACCAAGTTCTTGATTCATCTTATCAGCGATAGACTGCATAGCTGCTTTACGCGCTTCAAAGGCATCTTTTTCAAAATCACGAATGATGTAGCTTGCACGCGCCTCTTCGACACTACCTGTCACATCCATTAGATGGTAAAAACCTTGGTAACCTTCAGTTAACTCAGGTCGGTCATTTTCTGGAAGTTGATTGTGAAAATCAATTGCTAGCTGAAGGGCATTGACCATTTGGCCCTTAGCTGTACCAGGGTGGACATTACGTCCTTGAAAATGAAGTTCTGCAGCAGCCGCTGAGAAGGTCTCGTACTGAAGTTCTCCTAGTGGACCACCATCAACAGTGTAAGCAAAATCCACATCAAAATCTTCTGCATCAAATTTATTAGCACCAACACCGATTTCCTCATCTGGTCCAAAACCAACACGAATCTCACAGTGCTTGATTTCAGGGTGAGCAGTTAGATATTCAATAGCAGTCATAATTTCAGCAATACCAGACTTGTCATCAGCGCCTAGTAGGGTTGTTCCGTCTGTTGTGATAAGCGTTTGTCCTGGATATTTCTCAAGACTCTTGAAGTCAGCTGGATCCAGTTTAAAACCAGAATTCCCTAGTTCAATCACACCACCATCGTAGTTTTCAATCACCTGAGGATTAACTCCTTCGGCATTAAAATCAGCAGTATCCATGTGGGAAATGAAGCCAATCTTGCGTGTTAAAGATGGATCATTAGCTGGCAAGGTCCCAATGGCAAAGCCATTTGGAAGGTAGTAGACGTTTTGCAGTCCAACACGTTTCATTTCAGGAATAAGAACATTGGTTGCGAAGTCAACCTGACTTTGCGTACTTGGAGTAGTAGTAGAGTGTTCATCAGAGCGCGTGTTGACCTTAACATAGGTTAGGAAGCGGTCCAAGAGATTTGGGTAAGTCATTAAAAACTCCTTTTGAATTTATTTTTTCCATTGTATCATAGAAAGAAGAGAAAAACAAAAGCAGAAATTAGGGGAATTTACAATGTTAGCGTTTACTTATCAACGAATTCATGATAAAATAAACTTGATAAAAATATCACAAGGAAGCGATTATGAAAAAAGCAATTTTAATGATGACTTTCGGTTCGCCAGAAGAGATTACCTTTGAAGGTGTAGCTGATTTTTTCACAAATATTCGTCGTGGAGTGAGACCTCAAGACCACGAGATTCAAACTCTCTATGATAATTATGTACGAATTGGTGGCACGCCTCTGCAAAAAATTACCCGTGAAGAGGTTGCCTTGGTAGAAGCTAGGCTGGGGAATGAATACAGTGTTTATTTTGCTAATAAGTTTTCTAGACCCTTTATCCCAGATGTGATTGGTCAGATGGAAGCAGACGGAATCGAGCAGTGTATTTGCTTGATTTTGGAGCCACATTATTCTTTTTACTCTGTCATGGGATACGAGAAATTTTTAGAAAGTAAGCAAATTCAATTTTTAGTTATTAAGGACTGGTATCAAGAAGAAGCGCTCTTAAACTATTGGGCAGATGAAATTGCGAAGATTTTAAAAGAAGAAGTGAAGCAAGATAGCTTTAAAGTCATCTTTTCAGCCCATAGTGTGCCCATTTTTGCCTTGGATTTTGGTGACCCTTATATCGACCAAATTTTTGAAAATAGTAAGCTAGTTGCTGAAAAACTGAGTTTGAGTTCCGAGCAATATACCAACACTTGGCAGAGTGAGAGTGATATCGGGATTCCATGGATCAAGCCAGATGTATTAGAATATCTCAGAGAACAGACAGAGCATCCAGACCATTATATTTTTGTACCTATTAGTTTTATCAGTGAGCACATTGAGGTCTTGTTTGACAACGATGTGGAATGTTATGAGTTATGTAAGGAATTTGGGGTTCATTACCATCGTCCACCAATGCCGAATACAGATTCTCGTTTGATTGATGCTTTGATTAGTACAGTCAGAGCCAATGAACATCAAGAATTTAAGGAATTTCTCCCAGAAGAAGAAACCTTTGATGAGTTAGTTCCTTCAGATGAGACTAAAAATATCTTGGCCGAATCTCAAGATTTACAAATGCCTGAATTTGTGAAAAAACTGATTGAGAAAAAAGGTCGTGAGAATGTTAAGATGCCTTATCTTATCAAGAGAATGCTTGAAAAAGCAGGTAAGTTACCAAAAGAGTAAAGAAAAAAGGATTTAGCTTTGTGCTAGATCCTTTTAATTGATTATTTTTTCTCAAGAAGAGCTTTAATCTCTTGAAGTACTTCCAACTCAGTTGGACCAGCTGGAGCTTCCTCAGCAGCTTCTTTCTTAGTAAGACTTTGAGCTTTTTCAATACCTTTGATAAGGAAGAAGAGAACAGTACCGATAACTAGGAAGTTGATAACAGCGCTCAAGAATTTACCGTATGTAACACCATTCCAAGCAAGCTCAGCGATGTTTTGTACTTTCGCAGCTTCCAAGGCTGGATTCAAAATAAGTGGAGTGATGATATCATTAACAAGTGAAGTAACGATTGCACCAAAAGCAGTGGCAATAATCACACCGACAGCAAGGTCAACAACGTTACCACGAAGCAAAAATGCTTTAAGATCTTTTAACATTTTCATAATTTCCTTTCAAAAAATTTTTACTCTTAATTATATATTAATTAAGAAGTTCTTGCAAGCTATATGCTTAAATTTTTTCTTATTTTTTAAAAATAAATACCTTACTAAAAATGTAATTGAGAATAATTATTAAGAATTGTGCAATAACTGTTTCAACACCATTCACTCTATTAATATTATTATTTACAAATTGCCCGATAATATTTGGAAACTGAGTTACAAAGAGAAAAGTTAAAAACAAGTCTAAAAGAAAAGTAGATAGACGTGCTAGAATAAATTTCATTAAACGGCTTGGCCAATTCTCTCTAGCTTGCTTAAATACAAGCCTATCATTTGTACTAAATGCAAAGAGGATACCGATACTATTTGCTAGTCCAGTAGCCAGGAGTTCTTGTTGAGTTAGTTGATAAATGACTAATCGGGATAGGATAGAGACAAGAGTAGTAGTTAGACCAAAAAAGAGATAGAGTAAAAGCTCATTCTCTAAGAGACTTTGAATGCGTTTTTTCATGTTTTTAGTATAGCATAAAGCAGTCTATTGTGCTATACTAGTAAGGTTGATTGAATCAACCCTTGGTGCTTAGCTTCTTTCACCAAGCATATTACACGCGGGAAACCGCCAAAGGAGAAAAGATGAAAAAATTAACTATTCGTGACGTTGCAGATATTGCAATCGTTGCTGCTATCTATGTCGTTTTAACTGTCACACCACCCCTAAATGCAATCAGCTATGGTGCTTATCAGTTCCGTATTTCAGAAATGATGAACTTTATGGCTTTTTACAATCCTAAGTACATCATCGGAGTTACCATTGGTTGTATGATTGCTAATTTCTTTAGCTTTGGACTGCTGGATGTCTTTGTTGGTGGTGGTTCAACCTTGGTATTCCTCAGTCTAGGTGTTTGGCTTTTTGCAAAATATAGCAAGGATTACCTCTTTAACGGATTGATTCGCAAAGATCATTTCTTCTTTTCAATCCTCTTTTCAATTTCCATGTTTACCATTGCTGCTGAGTTGAATATCGTAGCTCAATTACCATTTTTCCTTACTTGGTTTACAACAGGAATTGGCGAATTTGCCTCATTGATTATTGGAGCGATTATCATTGGTAAAATTGGTCGTCGAATTGATCTAAGCAAATAGACGAAGACAAGCTGGGTAGCCCTTACCTGGCTTTTTCTTATGGAAAATTTCTTAGGAAACTTGACAAGTTTTTCTAACTATAGTATACTTTTTAAGTAAGCTGATTTAGCTCAGTTGGCAGAGCGCATCCATGGTAAGGATGAGGTCGCCGGTTCAATCCCGGCAATTAGCATGAAAGAGACAGAAAAGCCCTTGATTTAGAAGGGCTTTTGTTATGTCTGCCCCAAATTTTTCAAAAATATTTTTTAGCATGAAAGAGAACAAATAATCTTGGAAAGCCAAGATTTTTCTTGTAGACCTGTGCAAATAAATCTACAGAGTTGTAAGTGGTAAGAGTTTTTAGAAAATCAAATAATTCAATATTTTTAGGAGAACAGAGAAATCTGTTCTCTTTTTTGTTCGCTTAAAATCTATTTGAAAGGAGTTCAACGATGGTAGGATTGGAGATTGTATTGAATTTAGACACGTTAGAAATCTTTGACGTTATCGATCATGATAAGAATGGAAACAGCGAACAAGCGCCTACCCCCATCCAATTAAGCTTATTTGACTCAATGACGTGCATTTGACAAAAGGAGATATATTAGGATGGACAGAGAAGCGCTATACAATGAATTAATTCAAAGCGAACCACTAGGTTTCATTGATCCGTTTTCTGACCTTGGTGAATTCGATTCTCTTCAGCTGAAATTTAAACAACCCGTAAAGGACTTAGTGAATCGATATTCAGGACAACCATATAGCTTAGCCTGGCAACATAAAATCATGGAAATGCGGAAGTTGTTTATTGCTTATCAGATAGCATTAAATGAAGAAGATAAGCAAATAAACTTTCAGCGAAGAACAAGAAGCGAAGAGTCCAAAGAACATGCTGATGCTATTGTAATAACCTATTTGAAGCTGGGTTTTAGTTTTAAAGAGATTGAGAAGCGTGTTTCTTTATCTTACAAACAACTTCGTAGAGGCTGGAGAAGAAGTGATCACATCATGACAAATAGTCCTGAATTCTATAGCAAAGGGGACTTATCTGAAGGTTACTGTTTATCGAGTAAAAAGCTACCTGAAAGTATGAGAATCAACGAGGAGTAATTATCATGAAAGAAGCAGTATCAAAGAAAGGTATTTGTCAAAGATGTGGCTGCACCTGGATGACTCCTTGTGTTGATGAAAAATGGGGTAGCTGTTGGTGGATGGACCATGATGAGACTATTTGTAGTCATTGTTTTTGGAAATTAGACGAAGAAAAAATCAGACATTATGAAGAAGATTAATTTACAAGAATGTTTTAGCTTAATCACAAAAGACGGATTAAGAACACAAAAATTTAAGAATAGCCATCTACAGCTCATCTCTTCAGCTGAAGAAGGAAGACGAGGGTCTGTATTTGCTTATCGTTCAAAAGCGAACATGGTGAAGGCACGTGGTGTTGTTTTAACCTCTGTCGAATCATTGCTGGAGAACCAGGATCAGTTTACACACTGGACTCCTAATGTCTATTGCTATGGAAGCTATAGCGATGCTAGACGACGGATTACACGTGGCCACTCTGAAGATAATCTTAGACAGATTAACACATTCTACATTGACTTTGATATTACCTCTTCAGCTGAAGAAATGACCGCAGGAGATATTTTAACTGCTTCCTTGGATCTCGGTTTTATGCCGACGTTGATTTTAAAAACCGATAAAGGATTTCAAGCATATTTTGTCTTATCAGAATCGGCTTATGTTACAGCTCATTCTCAATTTCGAGTGATAAAGGTGTCCAAAGCTATCTCTCAAAATTTGAGAAATTACTTTGCTCAAACTTTACCAGTAGATTTGACTTGTAACCATTTTGGGATTGCTCGTATTCCTCGGACTGATAATGTCGAATTCTTTGAACCTGACTATGCCTATTCATTCAAGGAGTGGTTAGATTGGTCAATGAAGCAATCAGAACTTCCTTTTCCAAGTAAAAAGCCCAATTTGACGGTTATTTCAGGCTCTAAAGGAGTGAAACAGATTGATGAACCTTGGTATCAATTGCTGATGAGAGAGGGGAATATCAAAGGTGGAAAAGCTTTGATGGGAAGAAATAACGTTCTTTTCACGCTAGCTTTAGCCAACTTCTCTTCAGGAATCGATCAGGAAGAGTGTGAGGAGGTTCTTTCTAGTTTTAATGCAAATCTAGACGAACCACTCTCTTCAGCTGAATATCATAAGATTATCACAAGCGCCTACTCAGGAAAATATGAAGCTGCTAGTCGTGACTATGTAATGACTTTATGTAAAGAATGGGTCAATCAGGAACTCAAGGCTTCAGATCTCTTTGTGAAGCAACGTTGGTACAAGTTTAAGAAGAAACGTGCAGACAGAAAGAATAGTCATCTTCATGAATGGAAAACAGACGTAATGGTCTATTTAGAAGGTTTCTATCAATCCGAGGATCCATTTATCCAGACGACAAAAAAAGAGATACGAGAGAATTTGAACATCCCTGAGCGCTCATTGGATAAAGTATTGAAGGTTCTCAAAGCAGAACAAAAGATCTTCTTCACAGTCAAACACGGCCGTGGAGGAGGCATCAGATTAGCCTCTATCAAAGCAATCTTACTTTCCCTTATCCAGGTGAAGAAAGAACGTCAGGAGGCTTATATGGCCAATATTGCTGCTTTCTTTGAAGAAAGCTTAGAGTTCACTCAGAGAGTGATAGAAAGGGTTAAAGATGGCTTTAAACAAACACAACAACTATCTCTATTTGAGCTTGATATTGGATAATTTTAAAAACCCGTAAACTGCCTTTACATTATATCTATGATTATTACAAGGATATGCATGCATATAAAATAACTTAAGGAGGAATGATATGATTTTGATTTTAGTTGGATTCTTTAGCCTTATATTTTTTGGAGGAGTTTTAATAATTCTCTCGCTTATAGGGATTCGTCAACGAGTTCGTTTAGAAAACGGATATGATTCTGAATTAGAGACAGATCAGCTGGCAATGATTGGCCAAAATAGAAAGTGAGATTAAGAATGAAGTATGTAATTTTTAGTTTTGAATTAGGTGATTATATTTGTAATGGGGAGAATAAAGTTTTAGTTTTTGATACATTGGGACTAGCTTTTCAGTATCTTCAAAAACATTATCGTAAACCACTTCCTGAACAAAGAAAAAAGAGATTGATTCACTATCCTGATGTGTATGAAGCTCCGTTTAGGCTTTTAAAAGTTTGTTAGAAAGGGGAAAGGTCGATGTCAGAGTTATTCAAAATTATTCGAGGCTATTACCTAACAGGGGTTGGTCAGGAACCATTGGCTTATTATTTTAAACTTTCATCGGATAACTTAAAATTTGAGTCTGTTTCTGCAGGTGATGTCGCTTTAACTTTTTATCAAAACGAGGAGAGTATTTCTAGCATTCCAGCGATTATTAGAGTAGATAGTGTTATCTCGAATGATAAAATGATTTCAGATTACCTGCAGGAGGAGTTGAGAGATCATTATCCAATGTTGCCAATTGTCCGTGTATTGGATTCCGAGGAATTTGATCCATTACTCTTTCAAGAAGTAATGACAACTTTTACTAACTTGAAATCAGAAATAAAAGAACTGGCCAAGATTGATTATGTTCAAGGTTCCATATTTGATTTTATGGATGAGGAGGAAGTAGTATGAAAGAGCTTTTTAGACACATTAAGTTAGCTGTAGGTGCTATTCTCGTTATTTTATTTGTGAGTCTTGCAGTTCTAGGAGGATATAGGATGTATAAAGATCATTTTATCTTAGATTATGATCCTCATCTTACTCAGAAGGAATACCAGAATACTGTACTTGATCAAAATGTAAATCTAGTATTTTATAAAAAAGATTGTCCTTACTGTCAGGTTGGAAAAAGTGTAGTTGTAGATGCAGCTAATAAAGGTTCCTATTCCACATTTTACATTGACACTCAGACAGAAGAAGGTCAAAAGTTGGTAGAAAAATACCAGGTTGAAAAAGCTGCAACTATCATCAAAATTCGTAAGGGTAAAATAAAGAAATATCTATATGCTTCGAGAGATTCAGAGGAAAAGATTGTAGCAGATGAGAAAGCAATCCAGGAGGCCATAAATGACTAAAAGAATAAAACTGAGTAAGTGGGCCGAGACAGCTTTTCAAACAGATTGGGAACTATGGCGTGCTAAAACAAATGAAGGAATGGTTGTTTTAGGAAAAATACCAGATGGGACATTTACTCTACATCGTTTTAACGATGAGGGGGGAACTATAACACATGTTTCCAAAGGAAAAGCGCTCTGGTTGACTTTGGAGTTAGCACCTGAAAGATTGAACTATATTTAAGGAGGTAGTATGCATCAATTTTTAAATGCTATTGCGCATGGCGTGGTTGGAACTGTCTTGATTGCGATTTGGTTTGTACCGCTCTTCAAGATAACTATATGTGATAACTTTGGAAATGAAATCAAAACGAAAAGGCTGCCATTAGCGTTCTCAATGTTACTAAAAAGTGTTTGGCCGAAAAGTAAGATTTCATTTATTTGGAAAGGATATAAGAAGCATGAGAAGAACTAAATCATCTAGTTTGAAGCAGAAAAGAGCTAACAAACATTTAAGAGGTATAAAAAATTACACGCTATCAAGTGAACAAAAAGGTTTTGATGATGTATCAACTTTTGATATGTTGTTTGAAACAAATGTGAAGTATCGAGTTTTTGCAATTTTAGGAGGTGTATCTGGTTTTATTTCGCTAGTTTTAGTATCAGTAAATCTCTTTTTAGGATTTAATGCGTATGTAATTGTAAATTTAGTTAATACGAGTCCAACTTTTCTTAAATTAGTAGGAGTAAAAGAAGTTTCTTTTATGACAGTCTTTGAATCATTTTATTTTGGAAGTGTCGAGTTAATGAGAGATATGTTTGCAACTATTTTTGTAGCTATTATAGTTTTTTCTTTATCATTATTTATAATTTGGGCTACTGAAAAAAAGACAGATATAAACTCTTTAACAAATCAGTATTATGAAAAAATCAGGAAGGAGAAATAAAATGTCTACTTTAATTGAAATATTCAAGCGCTGGATTGAAAAAATAAAATCTAGCCCAATTTTGAAACCATTTATTAAGATTAAAGTTTGGTTTCAAGAGAATATTATTAAGAGAAAACTAGTTATTTTCTCAATGTTGTTTGTGACCTGGTTGACCCTTTTGATGGGAGCAATTTTCTCGCCACAAAGACAAACTTATACTTCAGAACAACTCAAAACAAAGCAGGTTTTTGCAAATGGTAGTGGTGAGATGAAACTGGTCAGCCAGGAATATTCACCAGATACTGGAATTATCGTTTTACAATTTGAGACGAAAGATGCTACGACTTCGATAGATCGGGGCATCGATGCTAAACGATTGAAATGGAAACTCTATGCGCAACATAAAGACTCAAAAATAGAAATGGATGTTGTCCCAATCATTGATAATAAAGTATCAGTTATTATTAAAGGAGTTCCGAAAAATTTTGGTGCATTTGCGATCGATGTGACAAATCAGACAGTCGCTTCTAGCTCAATTGATGTGAATATTTCATCGCCATCCAGTGACTCTAAAAAGGTTTCTCAGAAGAAATCTGAAGAAGATGACACTGTACAATTCTTTGTAACTCCTCAAAATACTCAGCTTGAAATTAAAGCTATTGAGGTTGTCTCCAGAGAAGAATTTACTCTTCAGGAAATCGAAAAAGAGATCAATTTCCAGAATGAACAGTCTCAAAAATTGACAACATCAATTTCTCAATTGAAGGAATCTATTGAAGATGATAACTCACGAAAAGCGAGTCTTCAAACAGAAGCAAAATATCTAACAGGTGATGATCTCGAAGCCAATCAAAAGAATATTGCTACGCTGGATACAAACATTGAAACGAAGAATAGAACCATCGAAACAGCCTATAAAAACATTGAAAAGTTGAAGGCTAAATTGGAGTCTTTGGATAAGAAAAAACAGGCAGTCAAAGATGGAACATTTGAATTTTCAAATCCTATTGAAACTGTAGAAATGAATTAAAGTGAGATAAAATAAAATGAAAAATTTAATTAAAATGGTAAAAGGAACTGATAAATTGGGATATAAATTATCTGCGATTTGTGGAATAAATTGGCTGGTTGGTCAGATGTTTAAATGGCAATCTTTAGTGTTTGAAATGATAGCGTGTGCTGTTCTGGTTAAAATAATATCAGAAGCACTTGAAATTAGTTCAAATTATTTAGGATTTTTAATGATTATTTTTATCCTAGCTGTTCCTTTTTCAAAATTGCGTTTTGGTGTTGAGAGATTTATTTTTTCATTTTTTGAAAGTGTTGTGTTAGGCTTGATTTTTTCCATCGCAGTAGTTTTTCCATTTCAAGAGAATGAATCATCGTTCTGGCTTTTAGCCACAATCTTTAGTATTGGTATTTATTATTTCATGAAGTGGTTTCAAGCAAAACTTTTTCAGCGTTATCTATTCAAAAATATCTTAAACAAGGATTACCTTGGAATCCGAAAATTAAAAGATAAGTTACCTCCTAAAATCAATATTTTTATGGATGCTGACGAAGGTGATGCAAACCAACGAATGATTACGATTAATCAGCGAGCAGTGAAAAAGGATTATCAAGATATTGTAGAATTAAGTTTTTTGAATAGAGAAAAATGGACAGGAATTTCCTATTACAGAAAATCATGGAATGGTTCTGAAGCTCCTCTTGAAAAAAAATTTGTAGATATTGATGAATTTTATCATCCAGTATTTAGTGTCTTCCCATTTGGAAAAAAACATGATTTTTATTTCAGGTTGATTCAACTTGATGTAAGTAAAAGGAGTGCGTTTTCTATGAAAGGCAAGTTTATGTCTACCAACAAATAGCAGTCAAAAATCTCCTTAATTTTGAATTAAGGGGATTTATTTTTTATGATTGTCCCTTTAAAAAATAATTTGAGATTTTCGGTTACAATTGGATTAATTAAATAAAAGGAGAAGTAATCATGGCTAAAAATGATTTAACAAAAATTGATAATCAACTAGAAGAGGCAAAGAAAAAAGTTGCCCTTTTAGAACAGGAACGTAAAGATGCAGAAGAGAATCTTCAAAAACAAATTGGTAAAATCTATGTTCAAATTCAATTGAAGAAAGATAAAAATCAGTCGTATGAATCAATTTTAGAAGAGTTAAAAATGGAATTAAACCTCATCAAAGAAGAGGAAAAAGAACAACGTTTAGCAGCGAAGAAAAATCGTGAAGAAGGTTCTCTTCCAGCTGAAAATCAGTCTTAATTTTTGAGTTTTGAATTTCTAAATAAAGTCAAAAATGGTGTATGTAAAAGTATGTAAAGAATAAAAACAGTGTAAGTATAACACCTATAAAGTGTGTAAAGGTAAGTATAGCATGTGTGTGTAAGTAGGCGAAGCCGAGAAAATTACCGGTACTGGAAACGTTGATACTATCAACATATCACGGTACGTGATATCAGTTTCCCTTATGCTCTTTTCTACCACAACACACCTAAAAAGGACCTTAGTCCCTCTGTGTGTGTTAGTGTGTTGAAAAACCGCAAAAATAGAACCGTAACGGTTCGTGATGTTGCGAGGTTGAAGTTTTCTTTTTTGCTTCTTTTTGCTTTTGCTTCGACAAAAGAAAAAAGAAGGGCGCTGTTTTTTAGAAAGGAAAATTTAAAATAATGGCAAATATAAAACAAAATCGAATTGAGATTAGAGGGCTTACTGATGATGAAATTAATTATCTAAAATCTCTTGCTAAGAAAAATAAAGCCAACTCATTTAACGATTTTCTGCTCTCAATTTGTCGTGAAAAAATTGAGTACGGAAAATTTAATCGTGCTCAAGATTTGTATGTTGCTCATTTAGAAAATATGAAATTAGCTTCTGACCATGTTCTGGAACAAATGAAAAAACAGACAAGGATACTATCAGAATTTGAAGAAAAAATGGATCGCTATGGCGATCATATTTCACGTTGGTTAGAGTATGAAGGGGAGGTGGAAAGTGATGACTAAAAATTTTTTAATTAGAAATGTTCCTGATGATATGTTTGAACAACTTCAGGCCATTTCAAAAAAATATAACTATCCAAGTTTTAATGAGTTTATGTTATCGCAAGTTCAAAATATCGTAATGAATGACGGATTGAATTTGTATGATAATCAATTTGCGGAAACATTGTCCGATATCAAAAACCAACAAAGTCAGATTTTAGAATTGATGTTGAAGAATGACATTTCTCTTTCAGCTTTAAATGTTAAACAAGATATTGTAAATGAACTAACGACAAATTGGTTACATTTTATGGATGATGCATCTGCACTTGAAGCTGAGCGACGGTCAGGTGGTGTTTGAAAATGAAGAAGAATAAATCTCTGTTCCTCATTCTAATTTTTCTTGCGATCTTTATCGTACAACCTAACAATTTTAATGCTATCAAATCTGGCCTGACACAAAATGATATTCCGACTCAATTGAACATAGCCGATTCAGCTGAAGAAAAAAATTCCAACTCAAATTTGAATACTTCTCTGAAAAATGATGATTTGAAATCGAAGGAGTATGATGGAAAAAATCAAATGATTGTCGTCAATGAAAAATCACAATTTACAAAAGACGAATTGAGTTTAGAAAATGGTAGCTGGGAAAAATATTCTGATCTAGATTTTTTAAATCGTGTAGGAATTGCTGAAGCGATGTTGGGAAAAGATTTGATGCCAACTGAAGATAGAGAATCTATTTCGTCTATCACACCAACAGGATGGAAAAATAAAAAAATAATTTTCAACGGGAAAGAAGATTATTTATATAATCGTTCTCACTTAATCGGTTTTCAATTAAGTGGAGAAAATGCGAATGCTAAAAATTTATTTACAGGTACACGTGCTTTAAATGCAAATTTTGAAGATGAACAATCATCAATGGTTTACTATGAAAATAAAATTTCTAACTACATAAAAAATACGAACCACCATGTTCGCTATCGAGTAACTCCTATATTTAGAAATGTGGAATTAGTTGCTAGAGGAGTTCGTATGGAAGCACAGAGTATTGAAGATGATGAGATTTCATTTGATGTATATATCTTTAATATTCAACCAGGATATAAAATCAATTACTTGACAGGATCATCTCAGAAAAATTGAGGAGAGAAAAATGAATCCAAGACTTAGCTTATACTTTAGCGAAGAAACACATGAAAAATTTAAGGAAGTAAAATCTTACTTGAAAGAATCGTCTGCTTTGCAGAAACAGTATCGAAATAATTCAGCAACGCTTGTCACTTTGATTGAAGTTTTTTATAAACTCTTTATTGAATTAGGAGAAGGAAAAAATTTTTATGAGCGACTGACTCAGCTGGAAAAAAATTTGGGAGGTAGCTTTGATTCTGGAAATGACAACAAGGCAATTCATCGTCAACTTGATCAAATTCTCTATTTAACACTAACCAATTTTCATGCTATTACGAAAGATGATTTTGATGTTCAAGATTTGGAATCTATTCATTCACGACTGGATCCTACACAGCATGAATTAATGGCAAGAATCAACGATGTCATTCAAGAAGATGTTGCACGTGGTCAAACAATCAAACATTCTCATTGAGGTACACTAAATGGTAGATGTTGTTGAAATCTATTTGGAAACAGAAGACTTTCATGAAGCGGTGAAACAGTCAGGGTTGCCTACTCATATAGCTCATTTGAAACTGATTAAGAGCAGCTGCCTGAAAATTCAAGATAAAATTCAGTATGGTTCTAGGACAGCTAAACTTGGGGGAATGGCCGAGGAACTTTTTCAAAAGTATGTTCCAGATGCAACGGATGCGAATAAGTATTTCAAGAAAAATAATCCAGTATATGATTTTTGGCTAGATGGTCTAACGATTGATGTAAAATATAGCTCACTATATAAAAAGAAAAATGGGAACTCCCATCACTGGCAATTGAGGACAAAAGGAAATCAAGATTTTATTGTTGCCTTTTTAGAACGAGAAAGTGGTTCGGAGTTAGAAAAACCAAATATCTTATTGATTCCAATGCAATTTGTTGAAGAGCAAAAAGAATTACATATTTCTCAATCAGGACGGTGGATCAATGATTTTCAAGTTGAACCTGAAGAATTACAACCGTTATTAAAAGACTACGCTCTTTTAAGGAAAAATGGATTATTTTAATTCAAAGAGAGGAAAATAATGAACGTATCTTCTAGTCCAAGTATTACTTTCATGCTGCAATACACTGAAGCAAATAGTGGCTTTGTAGACTACACTAATAGAGACGAAGCTGTTGAGGTTGATAACGAATTAAATTTAGAAACACACAGACAAAATATCGAGTCTCTAACCGAAGATGAACTACAAAAAATCCAAGCTGAAGTCCCAGAAACAAAACTTAATTTCCAGGAGTACATCGATTATATGAATCGTTCTTATGCTACTGAAAATCAAAATGAAGAAATGACAGCGATTTTTACAAAAGAGGCTAATTATTTGCAGCGTAGCAAAGTAACTGAATTGAAAAGTAAGTTAGAACAGGCTTATCAAAATGGCTCTCTTTTATGGCAAGGTGTTATCTCTTTTGATAATGATTTTTTGGCCAAGGAGGGATTATATGATCTTGAAACTGGAAAAGTCGATCAGCAAGCTATCAAGTCGGTCATACGTGAAGCATTACCAAGATTGATTGAAAAAGAAGGCTTATCCGACTCATCATTTTGGTGGGCCAACATTCACTTGAATACGGATAATATTCATGTGCATTTTGGATTATCAGAAGTCGAGTCTGCAAGAGAAAAAATTTTCTATCGTCCTCGTGGACGAATGGAGTATAGAGGAAACTTTTCCCAGAAAACTATTGAGCGATTTAAAAGCGATGTTTTTCATGGCTTGTTGAATGAACAGACTAGGGGAATGATTGTTAGACGAGAACAAATCTTGGCCAATATCAGAAGTGAGTTGATCAATTCTGTATTTAGAGATCAGAAGGTTCGTTCTTCGGCTGAAAAAAATTTTTTGGAACAGGCTTACAACCATTTACCAATGGATAAAAAATGGCGCTATGGCTCAAATGCAAGAGATTTTGCAGTCAGTAAATTCTTCATTGATCGCTATCTGGATTCCTATTTAGAAAATGATGGGAAAGAGCTCTATCAAGAATTTCTGAAAGAAACGAAGGACTTCCTAGAAACCTATAGAGGAGCTTATTCGGCTGGAAAAAAATCAACCTACGAGAAGATTCGGAAACTTGATGGTCGTGTTGAGAAAACACAACAGGAGGCTGCAGGCTATCATCTGCAGCAATTAATAGCGAATCGAGAGAAGGAGTTGAGAGAACGATTAGCAAATAAAATCTTGCACCTATTTCGTGAGAATGCTCCTGAAATAGCTGATGTTCGACTGGAAAAAAATTTGTCCAATTTCTCAGTAAAGAATCAACAAATGATTTTAGAACAGGATCCCAATGCAAGTGTTATCAAAACACTAGATGCCTGGAAAAAACTGGGTTATGAGTTGAAAGATGGGGCAAAACCTATTGAAATTACAAAACCAGTCTATGCTGCTTATGATAAACATGGAACAGGTTTGGGACGTCCTGAATTTGCTACGGAATTAGTTTATGATGTGAGTCAGATGAAGGAAGATTTACTACAGAAGCAACTTAGTTTAAGGGACTTGTCGCTATTTTCTTCAGCTGATTTAAAAGAACTTGTAGAAGCGGCTAAAAAGAAAAGCGATCGATCATTAAAAGAGCGCCAGGAATTAGGAACATTTCGCTATGCTTTAAAATTGAGTTTATTGGAGGAAAAACAAAGTAGTTTATTAGTTCGTAAAACTCTCTTTGATCAAATTCAACCACTTGAAACTGATAAGCCATTTGTTGAATTAAAAAAGAAGGAGATTCTTCAAAGACTGAAGCTGACTGAATTGCAACTGACTCCAAATTATAAACTAGGTGAAGCAGACCAATCTCTAAAACAATCTCTTGCTAACCAGTTTGAAGATAGTGTTTCATTTTCAGTAGAAAAGGCTGATTCATTAGCAATTCAAGCACCTATCAAACGTTTGAAGGGAGAATTAGAGACAGTTCAACCTCTTCAAGATGAAGGAGTCCTGACTATTCTAAAGGGCTATCCTGTGACGAAAGATAGCTATATAGAAGAGCTACAGACCCATATCTCAATTTTTCAGTTGAAACATCAGATTTACAGTCGAAACAAGGAAATTTCACAAACGACTGATCAAGCTACTGTTAAAAAATTAAAACAGGAGAATGCGAAAGGATTTTCTGAACTCAAATCACTTTATCAAAAATTGTTGCCGGAAGAAGAAAGTAACCAGAAAAGTCAGTTAGCTCAGGCTGTTTCACAAAAAATGCAAGAAAGAAAGGTCTTGCAAAGAAAAAATACCCAACAATCTCAAGGTAAAGCAATCATCAATACAGATTTCATGAGAAATTTGACGAATTCTCTTCAAAGGGCCCAACGTGCAAATAAAAAAGCTCTCATGGAACGTGGGAGAAGTGATGAGAGACAAGAACTGGAGGAGAAAGGACACAGTATATAAGAGTCATTGTAAAAGCAATGACTTTTTTTGTTGAAAATGGGAATCTATTGTCCCTTTAACTGTGATTCCTCAGTTATTACGTAGAATAAAAGGATAAAAGAGAAAGGAGTAGAAAAATGGAGCTAGTATTTCCAGATGTTGCAGTTGAAGACTTTGACTTTTCAGCCGAATGGTTAATTACGGCAATAAATGCCGATAACAAGCAAGTGCATTTTGAGGGTCAAGGAAGAAATTCTGATTTAGAAATGGTTCTAGATTTTAAGGAAAACTCTGAGCTATTTGAATCTTTTTCAGTAGGAGAATTGGTTCACTTAGAGCCAGAATCATTTATACAAGCAGAGAAAGAACCGTACAAACCACAGTATGAAGGATTTTAAGGAGATTTTATATGACAGAACAAGAATCAAGACGTGGTAAAAGCCGTAGAGAACGTGTTGAATTTGCACGTTCTAGAGATATTTTGGATGTTGCAAACGAGCTTCAGATGGAGCTGGTTCGTTCTGGACGGGACTATCGATGGAAAGAACGTGATAGCCTAGTTATTTCACCTGATAAGAATTTATGGAAATGGTTCTCTAGAAATACAGGTGGAGATTCGATTTCTTTAGTTGAAACGATAAAGGAAGTAGATTTTAATCAATCTGTAGATTTTTTAAATGATGGAAATTTTAAAGAGTTTCAAATGGTTGAAAGGCCTCAAGAAGATTTTAAATACTATCTTGAAAAATACGAGCAGCCGTTTTCAGATGGACGAGATTACTTGCGGAATCAACGTGGACTATCAGATGAAACAATTGATTATTTTTTGGAGCAGGGTGTTTTAGCCCAAGCTAACGCCAAACTTGACTACTTTGCGGAAGGCACTGGTGGAGTCACAACAAATGCGATTGAGCCAGTTATTGTATTCAAATCCCTTTCTTCTTCAGGTGAAGTTGTTGGAGCCTCTTTACAGGGAATCCAGGAGAATTGGGAGAAGTGGCCAAAACATGGATATGCTAAAGTGATTATGAAAAACTCCGATCCTATGACAGGTATTCATGTTGATATTGGCAGTCCAAAACGATTGATTTTTACTGAGAGTCCAATTGATTTAATGTCCTACTATGAATTGCATAAGGATAGTCTTCAGGACGTCAGATTAGTTTCTATGGATGGTTTGAAAGAATCGACTATTGGCCGTCATCTATCTCAAATTAAGGCTGAAATGTCAGGAAAAGTGCTAATATGGACACCTGAACAATTGGCAGACGGACTACAAGTGGCTATTGATCATCACTTTTTTGAAGATGGGAAAAATGCGGATTTAATCACCCTAGCTTTAGATAATGATAACGCAGGTAGAACATTCATTCAAGAATTGGAAGCCAAAGGAGCTGTTATCAATTCGGATCTACCAGAACTAAGACCTGGGCAAGATAAAACGGACTGGAATGATGTTTTAAAGAATCGACAGGAAGACAAAACTGATAACAGTCGTCTTGCCAAAGCACGTCGAAAACTGGAACGACTAAAAGGTGAACAAGACGATGCTATTTCAAGAGCGTATTCTCACCAAGCGCTAACAAATGGGCAACCCATGAATGATAAGCGAGGCGGTGCTAGCTTTATGCGTAAGCAAGAACAAATAGAAGGTCAAGTCTTCTCAAAGATGGATGAAATTAGGCAACAGGAAGAGCGAGTAGAGCGCCTGGAGCATCAACAACATTTGAAAGAAATGGGGTTGAATCGTCAGGGAAGTGGTCTGGAGATGAGTGTTCAAAATATACCTCGAATTCGTGAAGAACTAGCAAAAGCTGAACGTGGGGAGTCGTTCTTTACCAAAGCTACTCTCAAACGCTATCAAGAAGAGTTGACTAGACTTGAGGGCATATCTGAACAAATGGGGAAAACTAGTATTCAACCAGCAACTCAAGCCTTAATTGATGAGGGTTTAGTGAATCAGTGGGAAAAACAACCAAATACGTATTTTGTAAAAGGGTTACGAAGAGTTGCTCTGGAGTTGACTGAAGAAGGAGAGTTTCAATTATCTTCACAAACTAAGTATCATCCGAAAACAGATGAGGAACGACTGAAGGTGGATGAATTACTTGCCAAACAAGCGCAAGGAAATACTGGAGTAAAACAAATGATAGAGGAAGAGCGAAGTTCAGTATCTCCAGAGTTATTTGTAACCTTTGATTTTACAGAAAATCCAAATCTATCTCAGAAATTCTCATCAGGGGATGTGATCCCATATAAAGACTTTATAGCTCAATTGTATGAAGAGAATAATTTGAGAATGCTTAGTCTGGGATATGATAAAACTTATTTTGTATTGCAAGATGAGGTGGGGAATCGTCTGACAGATGATTTTCGATATGATATTGGTAGTGAAACTAGTGATCTTTCAACGCAATTGGGAGAAACTCTTCCAAGTCCTTACTTTGAACAGGCACAAAAGGCAGATCATGACTATCGTCCAAAAACAGCTGAAGAGCAGCAGAATGTAGAAGAATCAGTCAGACCAGTGATTGTCTTAAACCAAGATGAGCTATACAGCGATTATTGGCATGTTTATCAAAGCGACGGTGAGCTTGAATTCTATTTATTTGAGGATGGTCAGTTTGGTTATCGCCAATATGGTTCACTTAGCCAGAAAGAAGATGATATTGTTTTTAAATACCATTCAGAACCAGGTAAAACGGAGTTTCTAGCTACTCAAATGGGCTATGATAGTTTAAAATACATTGTTGTTAAAGATTGGGAGTCTCTTTTTGATGAAAATAAAGCGTTACTGCGAGAAAACTACGTTTTTGACGACTTAGAGAACTTCTTGAAAAAGTCGAATTATTTTGAACTAGATTACTGGACTTTCAATAGTGGATTGAAAGAAGATGAAGAGTTTTTAAACGAGATTACAAAAAAAGCTCATGATCAAAATCAAGAGCTTTCTAATAACACTGGGGGCGAATTATTCAATCGCAGTTCCAGTTTTTTAGGAGAAGATTCTCCAGGGACAGCACCGCAGCCCGTTGAGCAGATAGCTCAACCTGATTTTCCTACCAATGTTCCTTTATATTTTAACATTGATAGGGGTATTAAGTCAAATTTTAGGCTACGTAAAGGTTATTACTACCCTAAAAATAAAGATATACGAAATATTACTGCGTATGCATCAGATATTCAAAACTCAGCTACATGGTATTTGAATGAGTTGGCAGATACGACTGTTACGTATTTTTATAAAGATGGAGCTAAGCAGCAGGCTTTGCAGGTTAAATTTGAGAAACGTCATTGGATGCACTTGACAGGTCTTGCACCAATTTATAGTGAAAAACTAAATTCTGTAGCAGAGACGTTTATTGATGAAATTTCTTCTGGCCATACCAATTTTCAAAATATAACGGTTGGTCCTGGGTATTTAGACAAAATTCAAATTTTGCCAATGCTATCTGAAGTTTTAGAGACAGATTCATTTGTATTTGATGATTTATCATTCATCGAGAAATTTGGACGATTAGATGCTGAATCAGCGATTCGGTCAGAGGACAAGAATATCATTCTTGCGTTTCAAACTGACAGTCAAGATGAGATGTTTCCTGCATCTCTATTAAAACCTGGATTAGACTTAAATATTCAAATGGATACCCTATCCCAAGAAAAGACTATTCTAGGGGTATTAATTGAAAAAGATGGTGAAATTAGAGTTCATCGTATTAATACAGATTACATTAAGGATAATGGAGCAGAAATGCTATCTATCTTAAAAAATAAGCAGTATGAGGAGGTTTCTAAAGAACTTAAACCACTAGCTCCAGAGAACACACTTAATAAAACCTCACTTGATTCAGCTACATTTACTCAAGTTTTAGATACTGTCTATAATTTAGGTGTGCCAGGTGACATCTCAAAGACTCCAGAAGAATTTCATCAATCCTGGAATCAGTATCTTAATTATGCTAAGAAATACAATGATAAATTTGATCAGATTGTTGCTGCAGCTGGTGAAGATCATCTCCTAGATACAAATTCAGATTTTTATAAAGAATGGATACAAGATCATATCTATAAGGAAAACTACCATGTACGCCTTCAATGGTCTGAGGAACGCCCTGAAGGCCCTATATTGCCATTTAAAGAGACAGATTTGATATCTTATCAAGATTTCGCTAGGGAGCTATATAAGGCCAATCAGGACTTTTATCCAATTCATCAAGAAGGAATGAAACAAGTAACAGCAGGCAATACTGAAGGCTATATCCCTCCTACCAAAATTAAGTTTGATATCTATGCTCCAGGTGGTGAAGTGATTAAGGAGGGAATTCGTTATGATATTGGAGATGAGACTACACCAATTTCACAAATGCTAGGGTTAGGATATCGTCGACTCAACGGTCAATCTGAACTAGCATCGATGGATGAAGAAATTCTTTCTCAGCTGGAAAATAGAGTGGTGAATAAGGAAATTTCCCAGGAAGCAAATGAATCGTCTCGATTGATAGAAGAAGGAGAAGGTCAAACTCCTGATACAAGAAAAACGGTAGCTTTTCAATCTTCTAAGCAAGAAACTAAAACTAATTTGCTTCAGCGTGTAGAGGAGATTCTGAAAGAGGAACCTATTTCGGATTTGGAGACTCCTGAAGTAAATTCAAGTAGTATTGATTATGCTACTTTAACGCCTCATGAATTGAGTGAGGTTGCTTTTCAAAAAGTGAGAGAGTACACAGAAACACCAGAACGGTTAGAAGAGTATCTGAATTTTATGAGTAAGTTTCCAGAACTCTCACCTAGAAATGTAGCGTTGATTCAGGAACAGTGGCCAGGAGCGAATGCAGTCGCAACCTATAATCAATGGCAATCTATGGGGGAAGCTCTTAGGATTACTTCAGATCAGGTATTTGAAACTAGAAACACCTATACCAATAAAAAAACAGGTCGAACAAGAGAAGTTGTTCATAACAATCTTTCGGTTAAGACAGGAGAAAAATCACATATTACATTATTTCGACCAATGATGGTTGAAATGATTCCTGTATTGGATGAAAATGGGAATCAGGTGAAAAATGGAAAAGGAAATCCAAAATATAAAAGATTGTCTGAAGCGACACCTGAAGAAAAGGCTTTAAAGAAAGAAGGAAAGTTAAAATCTCGCTTCTTCCAGGAAAGAGATTCAAATACAGGCTTAGCTAAATTCGCTACGTATAAAGTCTTTGAGTTGTCTCAAACAACCTTGAAGCCTGAATTTTATCCAAAAGCGATGCCAAATCGTCACTATGATTTTAATATGGATCATATTCGTACGAAAGAGGTGCTTGAAGGACTTTCAGACTATGCTAAGGGTATTGGAGTAACAATCTATCAAGATGATGCAAAAGAATTGAAGAGTGCGAAGGGAGCTTTTTATCCAGATGAACAAAAAATACTTTTGAATCCAGATAATACTCCTGGAGAAGTCGTTGCAACAACCATTCACGAGTTAGCACACGCTAGTCTGCATAATCCTAAATTTGCTAACTCGTATAAGGAAGATGTCTCAAAAGATCGTAGAGAACTTGAAGCTGAGATGACAAGTTATCTCGTTTCTAAGCATTTTGGGTTAGATACCTCTGAGAAAGCCATTCGCTATATGGCACTTTGGACTGATAATTTAACATCTCTTGATGATCAACAATTAGCGCAATCTATGAAACGAATTCATGGGACAGTTTCTAAGATTGTAAAAAGTGTTGAACAACATACAAAACCTTACCAGTTAAACAGACAGGTGGTACAAAATCAAAATTTTATCCAAAGCCCAAAGAAGGGGCTTAAAATCTAGAAAGAGCGCTCTTTAAGAGCCTCTTTTTTGTGTATAAAGTTATATAACTTTTTGTGCTGTTTTTTGATATCAACTTACTTTATTATTTGTCAATGTCCCTTTACAAAAGATTTTTTAATTATAGCTTACAATGACAGAAAATGAAGTAGAAGGAGAATGATATGGTTATAGTTGTTCTGGCTGAAAAAGAGAAACAGGCAGAAGCTTACGCTACAGCTTTGGGACAATTTAGTAAAAAGAAAGGTGTCTATGTCATTAGGCAGTCACCCTATTATCCAGTTGAAGTACATGTGGTGGCTGCTGAAGGGCATCTATTTGACTATAGTGAACCAGACAATTGGTCGCTTGATAAATTACCTCTTACAAATGTTTCATTTAAGCAACATCTGAAAGAGGACAAGGATTCGAGAGAAAAATTTAAGAGAATCTATGATGAAGTGGTAACAGCAGATCAAGTGATTATTGGGACGGATGCTGATAGAGAAGGAGAGCGGATTGCGTACTCTATTTTATCGCATATACCAGGAGGCAAAGAGAAAATTTGGAAACGTCTTTGGGCAAGCTCCATGACAAAGAAAACTCTTCAAAAAGCTTTTCAGGAATTGAAGGAACCTTCAGAAACCTATAATTACTACTTGGAAGCTGAAGCACGTGCACAAAGTGATTGGTTGGTAGGGATGAACTTATCACCTCTTGCAACTCTTGATCTTCAAGAAAGAGGACAACTCCCTCGAGCAAAAGGTAGCCATCTATCGGTTGGCCGAGTACAAACACCAGCGGTCAGACTAGTTTGTGAGAATGATTTAGAGATTCGCAACTTTACTCCAGAAAAATATTGGAAGCTTCAGCTGGAGGATAAGAAAAATGGGGTATTCTTTACTACCAAAGATAAAACTAAAGATAGTGAGGCTATTTTAGCCTCTTCAAGGGAGTTATCAACCACCTCGGTTATTTCTTCAGTTGAGGTAGAAAATCATCAGAAATCCGCTCCACAACTATTTACCTTGTCTGCATTACAAAGTTTTGCAGCAAGCGCCTGGAAATTTGACTCAGATAAAACAGAGAGCATTGTTGAGGGACTGTATTTGGAAGGATTTCTCTCCTATCCACGACCAGACTCAGAATACATCAATCAATTTGAGTTTGACGATTTAAAAGAAAATCTATCTGCCTATCAAAAAGCTATTAATTGTCATTTTGAGCCAGCGTTTTTGGAGCCTAGAGAAGATTATGTCAATGATGAAAAAGTGTCTGGTACGAGCCACTCAGCCTTGATTCCGACTGAAAGAATTCCAAACCTTTCAAATTTAAAAACTGACCAACGACTGATTTATGAAGCAGTTGTGAAGCAGGCAATCTTGATGTTTGCGGATGATTGTTATTATTCAACTAAAACAATTGAAGTAGAAAATAATGGTCTTGTTTTTAAAACAAAGGGTAGAACGCTTCATAAATTAGGATGGGCTGAATGGAGTTCACGAAAGGTACGAGGTCCAGTTGAAGTTCCTGATTATCAAGTGGGAGATAAAATTGATACGCAGGTTCAGATTGTAGGGGGTGAAACTAAACCACCTAAAAGACTAACTGAAAGCCAATTGATTGGCCAAATATTTCCTAAATATGGCTTGGGAACACAAGCCACTAGAGGAGAAATCATTAAAAAAATTCAAAGTAAAGGTTATGTTGTTAAAGATAAAAAAACAGGTCAACTAACTCCTACCAATAAGGCTTATCTACTTATCAATTATCTCTATGACAATGAATTCTCTGATCCAGAGACAACAGGAGGCTGGGAAATGTTTCTATCTCAGATTGGAGAAGGGACAATCAATCCACGAGAATTTGTGGATGCGATAAAAGATAAGCTCACTCTTCAAATCAAGGAAGTAAAAGAAAGAGGTGATTAAGTGTGACTACTGAAGAAAAGAAAAAAACACCCTATTTAGATCGTTATACAGATAATTTGACAGAAAAAGTTTCAAAAAAAGCGGAAGATTATCAGGTGTACGGACGTGATAAAGAAGTAGAAGCTGTTCAGACCACTCTTCTCAGACGAACCAAGAATAATCCTATTTTGGTAGGCGAAGCTGGGGTTGGAAAAACAGCTATTGTTGAAGGATTTGCTTTGGCCATTTTAAGAAACCAGGTATCTCCAAAATTAAAAAATTTGACCGTGCGTTCTCTGGAACTATCTAGCTTAATGTCAGATGAGGATGGAGGATTTATTGTTAAGTTTAAAAAAATTATTGAGGAGATGGTAGAAACCAAAGGAGAGAATCTTCTCTTTATTGATGAATTTCATACTATTGTTGGTGCTGGTGGTTCAGATAAGGGCGCTTTGGATGCTGGAAATATTATTAAACCAGTTTTGTCACGTGGTGAGATGCAATTGATTGGCGCAACTACATTGGATGAATTTCATGAGTATGTCGAACAGGATCGAGCGCTGGAGCGAAGGATGCAACCGATTATGGTTGATGAACCAACAACTACTCAAGCGATTGAAATTCTTGAACAAGCTAAAGCTATTTACGAAAATTTTCACCAGGTATCTATTAGCTCTGATGCTGTAAAACAAGCTGTACTTCTATCTGTTCGCTACATACCTGATCAATTTCTACCTGATAAAGCCTTTGACTTAATAGATGAAGCAGCTACAATTTGTTCTACAAATGGATTAGGCCATGTTGGGAAGCAAGAAATTGCAGAGGTACTGAAAAATAAAACAGGTATTCCTGTCACGACGATTTTGAAAGGCGACAAGGAAAGACTAGATGGTTTAAAAGAAAAGCTGTCACGACGTGTGAAAGGCCAAGATGAGGCTGTAGATGCTGTTGTGAATGCTATAACTGTTGCACAAGCTGGCTTACAGGATCAAAGAAAGCCCCTATCTTCCTTCATGTTTCTAGGAACCTCTGGGGTTGGAAAAACAGAGCTTGCCCTGGCATTGGCAGAGGGAATGTTTGATAACGAGGAGGCAATCATTCGTTTTGATATGTCTGAGTATAAGCAAAAAGGTGACATTACAAAGCTGATTGGAGATCGACAAACTAGAACAAAAGGTCAATTAACTGAGAAGGTTAAACAAAAACCTTATAGCGTTATTCTAATTGATGAGGTGGAAAAAGCACACTCAGAAGTTGTAGATTTATTTTTACAGGTGCTTGATGCAGGACGTTTAACTGATTCAACTGGAAGGCAAGTGAGCTTTAAGAATACGATTGTCATTATTACTACGAATATCGGTTCACAAAAAATTATTAAGCAGTATGAATTGAAAGGGAATTTTAAAAAGCTGACCGATAGGGATAGGGTTCAGTTTGAAAAGAGCATGACGTTGGAGTTGGATACTAAATTCCGACCAGAATTTCTCAATCGAATTGAATATAAATTGATTTTTAACATGTTAGACGAGGAAGTGAATAAGGAAATTATTGTCAAACAGCTATCAGAAATTCAAGAAAGAATGAAGAATAAAAAGTTGACTCTCTCTTATGAAGAAAGTTTGGTTACTTATTTATTAGATGTAGGAACAAATATAAAGGACGGTGCACGGCCACTTGAAAGAGTGATTAAGCATAAAGTACTTCCTTTAATTTCTAAAGAATTTCTTAATCTATCAGATTTCAACCAGGAATATCATTTTCATCTTTGGGTAGAAGGTGATGCGCCAGATGAACACCATCGTGAAGATAAAAGAGAAATATTATTTGAAGTTGAGGCTAAAAATAAGTCATTTGGTGAAGTATTATTTTCATAAAGTTCACAACAAAAAAATGATTGTCCCTTTAAAAAATTTTTTTCAATTATCTATTACACTAATATTGTCAAAATAACAAAGGAGGATTTCTATGAAAAATTATTTGACAAGACAACTTCAGCAAGTAAAGACAAAATCACAAATGTTTTTATTGAGCCTTTCTCTATTTCTAACAGGATCTACAGTTTATGCGGAAGATCCATTCGCCAAGTCTGATACCTTAGCAAAAGAAGGAATAACTAAGGTTCAGGGAATCGGTGTTGTGTTATTTGGTTTAGTAGCGGTTGTAACCTCACTGATTTATGGTTTTGGTGGACGTGAGCTAAAAGCGGCGATGAAGAAACATTGGGTTGCGATTGCAGTTGCAATTATTGGTGTTGCAGCAGGCCCAAGTATTATTGAATGGTTCTTTAACTTTATTAAAAATTAAGGGGTAAAAATTATGACTTTTTCACTCTTTAATAAAAATAGATGTTCTATTACCGATGAGCTTTTCCTAGAGCTTACCTGGGACGATGGAAGAGGTCTAGAGGAAGATAGTGAACTGCTTGATATTATTGAGGGATTGGATCATCTTTCTAATTTTTCTCAGCCGATTTCAAAAAGTTTGCCCTACCTAACATTTCAACAAGCGGAGTTGTTATTTAAAGAGTTAAAACAGGCGTATGGTCGGTTTCAGCTGAAAAAAATAGCAATTGCTCATATGGAAGGGAAAACTGTAGTGACAGAAGGAGAGGTTTATACTAGTCCATTCCTCATTACTGAAGACTATGAAAATCTCTTGCTTCCCCTTATTCAAGCGATACTTACTCGCTCTGAATTTGCGAATTACAGCTATCAAGAAAAAAGGGAGTATTTTGAGAACCAGATTTATCCTGTATATAAACAAAGTTTGGGATTATCTGATTCTTCTCTACCCCTTTTCCCAGCCGAAGGTGAAACGTTGATTAGTTCTCAATCAAGTCGTTTGGCGCCTGCTCCAAAAGCTAGAAAACAACCAGATATTGGGAATTCTGTACCTCATAAGCAGTCAACTTCCCTCAAGAAATTTTATCTATTTTTAGGTTTTTTGGGAGTGCTTACAATAGTAAACATTGTTTGTGTATTCTTTGCTTTCACCCAACTATCAAACCAGTCAGAAAAAGTAAATTTCTTATATCAGGAACAAAAAAATACTCAACTAATCATTTCAACGAAAAATGAAGTTGATGTATTTAGTCGCTATTTCTTACCTTCTTATTACTCAGGCAAAAAAGAAAACCTAGTGGATTTTCTTTCTGAAGGTGATGCAAAATTTACCCAAGCAAAAGAAGGGATTTTACAGTCCGTTATTTTAGAGAAGTTGAATTATGATTCAGAAACTCAAAAATACACGGTTTCCTATATCCTATCAGTCAAAAAAGGTGATAAATCATCTAGCGTTAGATTAACTTTTGATGTAAAAGCTTCTGATTCTTCAAAATATGGATTTGTTGTAGAAACAGAACCAAAAGAATCAAATTATCTTAAAAATTAGAAAAGGAAAAATCACAATGAACAAGAAACAAGTATTAGCTACACTCGCACTATCAACAATCGCACTTGCACAAGCTGGTTATGTATCAGCAGATGAACTTGCACCAATTGATTCTTCTGCTCCAACAACAGAAGTAGTTACGCCAACAGCACCTAGCACTTCAACAGAAACAGAGGCTCCAGCAGTTCAGCCAACAGCACCTAGCGCTTCAACAGAAACAGAAGCTCCAGCAGTTCAGCCAACAGAGCCTTCAGTTACTCCAGTTGATCCAACAACTCCAGATACATCATCAACTACAGATAAACCGCAAGGTAAAGACAATGCTGAGAGTTTAGATGGCGTATCAACTGATAAACCAGTAACTCCAGATACATCATCAACTACAGACAAAGGTGAGCCTGCAATTCAACCAGCTTTACCAGAAGCTGTAGTAACCAACAAAGGAACACCAGAAGTCCAACCTGAATTGCCAAAAGCTGAATTGCCAAAAACAACAGTAGAGGCAAACGAACAAGGGAAGTCTCAAATTGGAACTACTTCAACTTCAACAGGTCAAGTGGTGCATGATGTAACAAAAGAACCTGTTGAAACAAATACAGGTGCGTCAATTGTTAGCACCCAAGGCGGAAACGTAGTTCTTTCAGATGGTTCAGTGGTTGCTCCTGAAGAGGTCGGAGGTACTGTCAACGAAGATAAGACTATCTCTGTTACTGATAAAGAAGGCAAACTTAAAACACTTCCAAACACTGGAACAGCAAAAAGCATTCTAACTACTATTGGTGGCATGTTAATGACAGCAGTAGGTTACTTTTACAAGAAAAAATTATTTTAAAATAAGGAAAATTTAAACGAATTATAACAATGTACTGTTAAATAATTTTTAGAACATCTTAAGTTTTTCTTTTATGTCAATTGACAATAGAAGTGAGAAAAGAGTGAATCTGAAAGAAATCGAGCAGAACAAATTTTGAAGTCAGAAAGTAGCAAGCTACGTTCACAAGAAGGTAATTTTATTTCTAGTGCTTCAGATCAAGTAGAGGTTTATAATCTTAATAATCTTCCTAAGGAAGTTGAAATTGAACTGAATTACTTTGCCTTGGATATGCTTAATCAAGTTCGTAGTCAAATGGGCATGCCACAGCTTACTCTAGCTAGTTCATCTATTGATTTTGCTGATAAACTTTCAAAAAAAGTTCGCGAAGCAAATAGAAGCGTTTTTGATTGGCATTATGTAAAAGGTATCAATGATGTAGCTAGAGAATATGGCTTGCCTACTTCAAGCAGGGAAGATGAAGTAAGTAAATATGGAAGTCAGTTCTATGAAAACAACTTTGCTGTAAGTGGAGTTTCAAGTGAAATGACTAAAGCTGAGATGAAACAATGGATTTACAATTCTATCTTGAACTTTTTGTTTAATGGGACAGAGTTCCTTCATGCTCAATCAGTAGCTGGTGTGAACTATGGTACAACTAACAAAAATGAGTATCTTGGACTATCACTTCATTATTTAAAAGATGGACTTGGGATTAGTTATATTACAGTTAGTTATTATTTAAAATCTAATGGAGTTTATGCTCGTAATGAAGTGATTCAAGGATATAGACTTGATTATTCAGGGAAATGGGTATGATTTTAGAAGTATTTAAGCGATCTCGTTCGCCTTCTTAGGATTATAATGATTGAGATTGATAAAATATAAAAAATTTTTAATTTAAAAGGAGAAAAAATTGAGGATGTCAAAGACACAAGAATTTAAGGCTTATGGTTCAATTCGTAAAATGAAGGTTGGTGGTGCATGTGGTGTTATCCTTGCACTTGCAATGTTGGGAATGGTATTTTCTTCGACTGCCTCTGCTGATGAAGTATCAGTAAATGCTTCTGAAAATAAAACGGTATTGGAAGTACCGATTGTTCATGAAAAACTTGATAAAGCTATTGCAGAAGCGAAAGAAGCTGGTGTTAAAGTTGATGTTGGTGTTACACAAGATAAGGGAGTGGCAACTACTGATACAGTAGCAGGTAAGCAGAAAGAAATTGAAGCTGATTATGTTAATCAGGAAAAAAATGTCAAAGCTGTGACTGGTGATTATTCTTCTAAGGTAGATAAAACTACTAAAGAACGTGAAATAATCGAAAAAGAAAACAAGGATAAACAAGATAAGTTTGAAAAAGCTGTAAAAGATCATGAAGCAGAAGTCAAACGTATTGAAGCTGAAAACAAGGCAATTCTTGCTGATAATTTTATGAAGAAAAAAGAAACTGAAGCAGAAAATTCACGTATTAAACGTGATAATGCTCAGAAAGAAGCTAAATACAATAAAGATTTAGCTGATCAAAAAGCCTACAATGAAAAGATTGAAAAGGAAAATGTTGGCTTAAAGGCTGATTATGACAAGGAATTTGATAATTATAAGAAAGAATTAGCTTTATATAATAAGAAAACAGAAGAACTTGCTAAGAAAGGTTTAAAAGCTGAAAAACCTCATATCAAAGTTTATGGAGATTATGATGAAAGTCAACGTGGAAGTCTCAATTATTACAAAAAATTGCTTGTTTCATTTGAAGGGGTAGAAGGTTTAATTCCTATAAAAGATTATATTGGTTTGCATTCTGATTCTTCAATTACTGCTAGTCGTGAAGGCTTGTTATCAAAAAGTGATGAATTTTTCGGTGAAATTGTAGCTCCAAAAGTAGGTGATTCTTTCACTATCCATAATGTTGCTGAAAGGAAAGATGGGAATAAAATTTCTGCTCGCTTTACTTTTAATAAAGTAGAAGCTGAGTGGGTTGAGAATGGAAAATCATTGAGTCCTACTAAAATCTATGTACATAAGGATGATAGTGGTTCTGGTTCAATTAACTTTTTATTTGCTAACCTAGTAGAATTTAATACGAAGATTGAGTTCTTCTATGAAAAGGATAAGAAGGAAGTTATTCTTGCTTTGGCTTCTGCATTTAATGATATTGATTACGGTCAGGAGTTGAATTTGACCTATCAAGATGGAACAGAAGGAATCGTGTTGAATCCTGACGGTTCTGATGTTAAAAAAGTGGTTCGTGATGGTAAGAATTACTACAAAGGTGAGTATAAAACACCTTGGACTTATGATGTTCCTGAACGTGGGGTGAAAGCTGGTGATCTTGGGTATGCTAATGTTCGAGATGAAAAGGATATTCCACGTGGATCAATCGTTTCTATTGGATATGGTTCTACATTGAATTTAGGCTATTATAATGGAGTCGGACAGCGTACACCTTATGAAATTAATGAAGAAAGAGAGAATGAAGTCTATCGTGCAATAACAAAATATAGAAGTGTACTATCAGATAGTGAACTTTTTTCTTCTAAACATGTTGGATGGGCTGTAGGTTTATTTGGGAAAGCAAGTGCAATTGTGCCAATTAATATCCATGTAAATCCTCCACTTAAACCCGAATTGAAACCAAAGGATACTAAGGAAATTCCTAAACCTAAATTGGAGAAACCAAAAGAGTTTGTTCCTCGTACAACACTTCCAATTCCACCAGCTCCAACTCCACCAGAGAAGAAAAAAATTCCTGAAATGCCTTTAGTTCCTACTGTAAAAGTGAATTATTCACGTTTGCGTGTTAAACCTTCTACTCCAAAACCTGTGAAGGCTATTACTGATAATTATGGTCACAACATTGATGGTGCGACTACGTTTGATAAAAATGTAAAATTCAGTTTGACGACTGACTACAAGCCATATTCAACATTTACTGCTGATTCAAAAAATGTTGCTAAAACATGGGCCTTGGCAGATGATGTTCAAGATGGTGCATACATGGTAGATGATAGCAAAATCACTATGAAGGATTCTATTGGTAAAGATGTAAAAGCACTTTTTAATATGTACCATGTTCTTTCAGAAAAAGAACGTACACAAGAAATCCAAAACATTTTGAAGGAAGCAGGATTGAATCCTAAAGGTGAGTTTTACCTTTGGGTGGCGAAAGATTCTACTTCTTTCTATCAAAACTATGTGAAACAAGCTAAGAATATCACGATTGATCTACCTGCACGTTTGCTTGTAAAAGCAGGAGAAGTTGTTGAAAATGAGTTTGTTCAAGTTGATTATGGCAATGGCTATAAATCAAACCTTGTTACGTTTAAAGTTCCTGATGTGAAGCCAGAAAAACATGTACTTGATAGAAGTGGCAAGAAAGTCCTTGATGGCAAAGAAGTCCAACTAGGTGATTTTATTCAGTACCTTCTTGATGGAGTAACTGTTCCAGAAAAACATGATACATTGTACCAATATGACGGTTTGGATAAACTTGATATGAAGCATGACCGCTATACTGGGAACTGGAAAGGTATCGTTAAAGGAACAGAATATGTTGCCGAAAAAGAGCTTACATTGCCTTATGATGTAGTCTTGTCTAACGAAAAAGTGGTTAAGGCAGGAGACAAGATTGCTAAAGGTTCTACTTATGCGTTCCAATTTGAGTTCAATCAAAGCACAAACTCTGACTTTATCAAGAAAATTGTTAAAGTAACATGGAACGAAAAAGATGGTAAGTGGGCTTACACTATTGACAAAGAGTTCTTGAACTCTCTAGGAGTGCAAGGCACGTTTGACGCTGATTTCTATATCGAAGTTGAACGTATCGCAAGTGGAGAAATCGAAAATAAATTTGTGAACATTGTCAACAGTCAAGAAACGGGAGCAAAGGTAACAACCCACACTCCAGAACCACCAAAACCAGAAGAACCGAAAAAGGAAGAACCTAAACCAGAACCAAAACTGGAAAAACCGAAAAAGGAAGAGCCAAAACCGGAACCAAAACTGGAAAAACCGAAAAAGGAAGAGCCAAAACCGGAACCAAAACCAGAGCCAAAAACTCCTGAGTCGCCAAAACCACAAGAACCTAAGAATCCTTCACTACCAAATACAGGAACAGCAAGCAGCATGCTTCCAGTTGTAGGAATGATTTTGGGATTGTTGAGTCTTGCAGGTCTTCGTAAGTCAAAAGAAAACTAATTTGATGAATTAAAATGAAAGAATGACCACAAGCTGGGGAATAACTCTCTTGTGGTCTTTATTGAAAGGAGAAAAATGCAAGTATTTATTGCTTCTGGACGTGTTGCATTTATTCCAAATGATGCAGTAGGTCAAACTCAAAATGGTCATGCCAGTTTCAAATTTGAGTTTGTTTGTGATTCGAGTATGACTGATGATACAAATAAACCAACCTCTAGTTTCTTCCATGTACAAGTCTATGGAAAACAAGCGGAATTGATGGCTCAGAGCCTATCTAAAGGCTCTCCAATCCTCTTAAAAGGAGAAATTATCCAACGACCTTATAATGATGAACAAGGTCAACGTCGAACGTATCAGTTTATTTCCCCAAGTCAACAAGGAGGAATCACTTTCCTTGAAAATAGGGAGGCATCTAATCGACGTAAACAGGGACAACAGGGATTTTCTCAACCGACACCAAGTTCTAATCCTCCATCCTATCCTGAACCAATGGATGTAGAATCCCCATTCTAAAGGGATTGAAAGCATACAAGGACACTTGTGTGCTTTTTGTTATGCAAAAAGTTATATAACTTATGATATAACAATATCTTTTGTCCCTTTAACAAAGAATTTGATATTATCCTTTAGAATAGAGAGGAATTAAGAGATAATAAGAAAGGAGAGCAACAATGGCAAGACAAAAATACAATTATCTGTCTGATGAATTGATTGCGGAATCTCTTCAGGTGACCAATTACTTAGAACAAAGTCAATCCAGTCGGTTGAATATTCTTCAGTTGGATGGAGAGAAATGGTTGGAAGACTATTTTAACCGTTATGAGAAAGCCTCTCCAAGGCTACAGTTTCACATATTTCTCTTTTCGAGCTTTTATACTCGAAAAATGGAATGGTTTTTGGAAGGTGTAAGGGGGTAGTAGTTTGTTTGAGTTATTTGAAGTAGTATTTTATACCCTTATCCAACTGATTCGAGCCAGTTGGATCAATACCTTCCTTTTTCTAGGAGGCGCAGGTTATTACCTATTCAAACTCTTCCAGCCGTATTTTTTAAGAAATTATCAAAGGTTACTAGCAGGTAAGAGTAGTCTAAGCCAGGCAATAAAAAGAGGTTGGAAAAATCGTAAAGAAATTGATTGGAAACAAGTATGGTTCCAATCAATTAGAGGGTTGTCCAATTGGATGAAGTCATTCATACCGAAACTCTTGGCGCTTGTCTCTCTCATCATTTGGAATATTTTCTTCAGGATGTTCTACACACTCCCTTTTGTTAAACGAGAACGGAAACGATTTGATAAAGAAATGAAACCGATTCTTTATTTTAAAAGTTATCGCAGCTTTGTTTATATGGGATTAGGTTTTAGCTTTATTGCTTTTATCTTAACCAATTACCTGGTTACTGTTTTGAGAGCCACAATTCGCTTTCTCTATTTTAGTGCCTGGTCGTTTAAAGATGCTAGTAAGGCCGTAAACTTTGACTTAAACAGCCTCTTATTTCAAAGTTTATTGAATGCTAAGGTCTTCTTGATAGCACCGATTTTAGCATTTCCAATCTTTCTATTGGGCTTAGTTATCGCCTGGAAATCTGCCTGGATAAACTTCGAGCAGTTTCGAGACTATAACAACAACGAAGAAGGAGATGACCGTTTTGTGACGATTGATGAGATTCGTCGCCAATACAAAAAGATCCCCAATAAAGATTTAACTTATCCAGGTGAAGGTGGAGCTCCTGTACTTCATGAACTGACTCATGATTTAGCAGGACAAACACTCAGAACCCAAATGCTATGGCAAAATAGAAAAATGAGCCGATACGTGACAAATGCGGAGCGGATTTTAGGCATGTTAGCTTTTCCTTCTGGATATTATTACATTGAAGATAAGCCGACGAATCTGTTAGGAATTGGGATGACTCGTTCAGGTAAGGGTGAAGGTCATATTACTCCAGCAATTGAAATCAACAGTCGTGCTGAATTGCAGCCATCGATGGTATTATCAGACCCGAAAGGGGAGCATTATCAAGCCTCCTACAAACTCATGAGGCAACGTGACTATGATGTCAATGTTCTTTCTTTCCAAAATATGGATTGGTCCATGTCCTTCAATCCGCTAGCTCTAGCCATCGCTGCTGCAAAGAAGGGTTACTATGAGAAAACTCAGACCTATGTAAACGCAGTCGCAGAATCCATTTATCCGAAACAAAAAGGTGGAGAGAAGGGAAATGCTGAATACTTCCGTAAGTCTTCTATATCCCTATTTAACGCTCTGACAATGGCTTTGATGGATCGAGCTAATGAAACCGTTCAAAATGGTGAAGACGATGCCTGGGATACTATTACAATCCCTAACGTTGCGAAATTCTTGGCGACAATGGGGTCTGAAGAAGTCTTTGTAGATGGTGCTGGAGAAATCGTCGAGAATCCAAGCAGAGAACAACAAGTATCGAAGAAGTCAAAAATCACAGTCTATTTTGATAATTTGAGACAAGTCAATCAACAACAATTCTCGAAATTTAGACAAATGGCTGATATCGAATTTCGTGCTTCAGACTTTGGTGGTGATGAGACTAAAGGTAATGTCTACTCTAGCATGATGACAGGAATCAACCTGTTCTTGCAAGACAATGTGGCCAAACTGACTTCTAAAAACTCTATTGATTTAGAGTCTGTTGGCTTCCCACGTCGATTATCTGTCAAGCTGAGATCAAGCACCAACAGTCAGCTTAAAAACGAATTTAAGCACAAAACTGCTAAAGTAACGATTACAGGATTGAAGAAGTGGGGTAAAGTCGAAAAGAAAGTCGATTATATAAAGCAAGCGACAGCTTTAGTCGATGGGGAAGGCTATCTGACCTATGCCATTGAGCCTAAACTTCCAGATCAGTTTACGGTAACGATTGATTTCAATCATAAGAACAATGGGCATTCCCCTGTTCGAGATCAAATCTTTCAATTTTCAGCTGAAAAAGTCTATCGAAGAAACGGAGATAGTCTGGAACTAGATGAGTATAGCAAGAAGCCGATTTTAGATCATATCGATATAACCGTCCTTAAGAATAAAGAAGATACCAAAAATCTTCTTCAGGAGTCGGATATTGAGCTGGTCTATTCAGATAAACCGAAAGTCATTTACCTGGTAACACCGCCAAACCGAACAGAGTATAATGGGATTGTTTCGTTATTCTTAGATCAGCTATTCAATGCTAACTATGAGCTTGCTCTCTCAAGTGGTCGTAAATGTATTAATCGGATTCTCCATATCTTAGATGAGTTTACAAATATCCCTGCGATTCCTCACATGGATACAAAAATATCTATTGGATTGGGACAAAACATTCTCTATTACCTATGGATTCAAAATCTGGAGCAATTGGATGATAAATACGGCCAAAATGTTGCTCGAACCATTATGGACAACTGTTCATTGAAGGTTTATGTTAAAACAACATCTTCAGATACCAATAAGAAATTTAGTGCTGACCTGGGTACACGTACCATCACCAGAAGACGGCGCTCCAGCAATATCTTGGACGAGGCCAATCCAAATGTAGCTGTCGAGAATCCAAAACAAGAATTGTTGACACCAACGCAATTGGCCAAGCTTCAGGAAGGAGAAGCGGTTATCTTACGTGGAGTCAAGGGACGGGATAATGTTGGACGTAAGGTCACAACGGATCCAATCTTCGCACATGATAAGAACAGCTTCCCTTACAAGTACATGTTCTTACAAGAGGAATTTGATACATCGATGACTCTTGCGGATATTCCAGTCGAAAGTGCACACCGTGAGCTAGAACTTCAGGAGATCGCAGTTGATGCTGGTACAGCTTTCAACAACATCATAGACTGGAGGCAACGTTTGACCATGCCTCTTCTCAGCAACAATGGCGAAACACCTAAACTATCAGGTCGTCACAGTAAAGGACAAAAGGTACAATCCAAATCATTTACATCTACAGATGAATTATTCCAAGCAGCTGCAGCTAGTGTTATTCAAGGTGACTATGATTATTATGATGATGGAGACGACTTTTTTGCGGATGAAGTTATCTAAAAAGATATATAATAAGTTATATAAACACTTGCAAGAAAAAAAGCTGTTTGCTATAATAAAATAAAGAGTGGTTAGGAGATAAATGATGAAAGCAAAGTACTTTTTAAGAATTGTTTTAGTAGGTTTAGCCTTGATTTTACTTGGAGCTTGTGGTCAAAAATCACCTGATTCTATTGCTAAAAATGTGCTAAAAGATAGCTATACAGGCTTTTCACAGGAAGATGGTTATGAGAGTCTTGATTTTAAAGGTGGAGTAGGAACTACCTTAAAATTTGATAAAGAAAAGCGAACCATTTCAAATAACGACGGTGAAAGTATTAACTATAGTGTGCTTTCAGAAGAACAAGTTAAGGCAATTCCAGCCTCTTTCAGGGGAACTATTGTTAGTTTAGAAAGTCAACTGAAAGGCAAAGACAATTTTACAATCGCTGTTGATTATAGGGATATAGGTAAGCCTGAAGAAGCAGAGGCTTATTATCAAGTCGTCTTGACTGAGGGTGGTAAAAAAATCCGAATCATTGAGCTACGTCGTGGCTATAAAGAAGACAATGCTTTCTATGATTTCAATGGAACAGCAGATTAATTTAGAAAAGTCTCAATTACTTGAGGCTTTTTTGTTGTTAGAATTTCATTGTCCCTTTAAAAACGATTTTGTCATTATCGAATATGATAGGGGTATCTTAAAAAGAAAGAAGGTACCTTTAGTGCACTATCAAACCTTTTCAGATTTGGTGAATGAGGTCAAGGAACTCAATGGTGAAATCACAGGCGAGAATGCCAAAAAACTGGCGGAATTCTATTCCTACTGGGGAAACTATTTAGAACCGACTCCTGCATTTATGGCATATCTATCCTATTTACCAGGAGGGATCGTTAAAGCTTTTTATCAAATCATTTCCAGTCTAGAACATGTTTTTAATAATATGTTCAAGCTCTTTGGGCTTTTCGGATATTTGGGGGATCAGAAGACAGTCATTGGTCAATTTTTCTACTGGTTTCAGATATTAGGAACGTCCTTGTTTACTCTGATTTTGGTTGTGTCGGCTATCGCAGGCGTTTTTACTAAGCCAGTAAAGTATAAGGGGGTTATTATTAATTTCCTTTTGGTAACTGCAGTAACCACGGTTTTGCCTTTAGCTTTGACTACCATCTCAACAGCAGTGGCACAGGATGCCATGTCTATCCAGACAGTCTCCAGCGAAGCGCCATCTGGTAGTCAACCAACTTCCTCCTTGGCTCTTCAGCCCATGAAAAATAATGTAGTAGACCTAAAAGTCTTGATATACAAAGATTTTTCTACAGAGTTGTTTCCAATGGATGATTATGGCTATATCAAGCCCGTTCAGGAGGGGTCTACCCCTGTCAATAATATCACGGATAACCCTGACCAACGGGATACGGCAGATTTTGCGACCAAGATTGATTTTGGGGCAAACTATGGTACGACAAATCCAAAAATGTTAGATGATATACAGAAAAACGATAAAATAGCAGGAATTAAAGGCTTGTTCCTCCATAAGTTGAATTCCAATAATACAGGGGTTGAAAGCATTACAGAACACCGAGTCATTAATCAATTGAGTGCTTTTGAATCGGTTTATATGCGTTATAAGGTCAACTGGATAGGAATGTTCCTCCAGTATATAATCCTAGCTATTCTTTTGGTCAGCATGATCATTAAGCTTGTCAAATCAATTTTTGATATTTTGATTGAGGCAATGATCTCTCCGATTCTTGGTTATAGTTCTCTATCCAACTCCAAGAAATATAAAGAGTTGTTAAGAACGATTGGCGGTGCTTTAGCTGGAATTTTCTTTGAAGTTATCATTATGCGTGTAACACTTGAGATTTTCAGAGATTTGCCAATCCTTTCTGTTTCAGCAGTATCTAAGCTTTCTGGCGGATTCTTTGATGGACTCAATATGTGGGAACAGTGTCTTGCAGCTGCCTTTGTCTATATTGGAGTATTCTTTGCGGCAATGCAAGGAGTGGCCATGATTGAACGCTGGCTTGGAGTTTCAACAGGACATAGCGAAACAGCGCAACAATTGCTTGGTGCTATGATGATGGGCAATGCCTTTGCGGCTGGAGCAGGAGGTGTCTTTAATGGGGGTATGGCGCTTGGTCAATTTGGTATGGATATGGCTAAAAAAGCTCCAGATGCCCTGTCTAAAGGAAGTCAGATTCTGGGGAATAGCCTTGCAAGAACTGGAGGTGGTATTCAAGGTGCTTTGAACTCTGTAAAAGACCAGGGATTAATGAATGCGGCTAAAGGTGGTGTAAGTAATATGGTTGATTTGGCAGAATGGAAAGCTTTTGAAGCCATGCAAAATACGAAAGGGGCAGTTGGCAACGTTTTAAATAACCTAGATGATAAGGCTGTCTCTGCTCACAATGCGACCTATAATGCTTTGAAAAACGATGCTGTTCCTGGAATTGCTCAATTTGGACCAGTTGACATTCCTGAGCCACCAATCCAAGAGTCAAATCATCCAACTGGAGGAACAGAGCCACCGATCCAAAATTCATCTCATCCAACTGGAGGAACAGAGCCACCAATTCAAAACTCAACTCATCTAACTGGAGGAACAGAGCCACCGATCCAAAATTCATCTCATCCAACTGGAGGAACAGAATCTCCAATTCAAAATTCATCTCCATCAGTTGTAGAATCGACACAACCACCGAAACAACCAGACTCTCCTCAACAAAAATTTCAACAGAGCATGAGTCAAATGCAATACATGAACCAACAGATGCAACAAGCAGGACAGCGTATGCAGGGAGGACGTCATATCACAGGTGCTGAAAGTCCTGAAGAGGAGGAATAGGATGAATTATGGATTTAATAGGGAAGAATATTGTTATCACAGGAAGCCTACGTCCTCTAACTAGAGAAGAAGCAGTGCGATTTTTAGAAAGTAAAGGGGCTGTCGTGCAAAGCTATGTATCTAATAAAACAGATATATTGGTTGTAGGACACAAGCAGTTGAATCTTTTTGATCTTGATAAAAGGTCTAAGAAGCATGATGCAGCGCTTAGAAGACTATCAGAAGGCCAATTGATTACTTTTCTTTCTGAAGAAGCATTCTTTGATTTAGTTAAGAAGTCTCAGTATTGAGGCTTCTTTTTGTGTGTAAAAGTATGTTATAGATATTGACGTTTTTTAAAAAAAATGGTAAACTATTAACACAGTATATAGATTGTTAAAGATTGGAGAAGAGACATGGGAATTTTACAGAGTCACTTAGAAACAGAATGCGACTCAAGATTGGCAGGAGAATTAGCTTATAGTATAAAAGAAGCCTATCGATATCTATGGGAATTGATTAATGCAACTCCTGTATTGCAACATCCTGAAATGCGTAAAACTTATGGTCATATTAGACAAGCCTTAGTAGATGTTGCTCTACGTTTAGTTTTAGAAGATTCATCTATGCCAGTAGACGTGCAAATGATAGCTGCAACGAACAATAAAAGAAATGGCTATACCTATACTATGATTGAGACAAAGGGAGCTATTATATCCCCTGTGAAAACAAGAAGTGTAAGAGCTGTTCCTAAAAAAGCTCTGCATAGAAGTGTTGCTAGTATTAAGAATAAGCAGTTTGATCTGTTCACTACTCAAGAAGATATCAATAAACGGTATGATGAGACTACTCCCCCATTTATACTACTCACTTATGGTGGATCAAATCATCATCTTCAGTTTGTTCAGCTTGGACTACCTGATGTTGATTCAGAACAATGGATTGAGAAAGTAGATATTTTAAATGCTCCACGCATTATAACTTCTACAGAACAAGAACGAGCAACCCAAAAGAAACTAGATTTGACATTAACAGAGCTATCGGAAGATCTTCGTAGGAGAGTAGTAAATGGAACAACGAATATTTAATCCCTCTAAATTAACAAAAGCTAGAATAGCTAGGGGATTAACAAAGAAAGATTTAGCAGAACGAACTGGGATATCCCGACAGATGATTTCGAATTATGAATTAGGTAAAACGCAACCAGGAGCCAATAACCTAATGACTATTGTTGCTGAACTAGATTTTCCATATAATTACTTTACTTCTGAATCAAAAAGTTTTTATGAAGGAGCAACTTTTTTTCGTAGTCAGTCTGCATCCACCAAGAAAATAAGAGATATGCAAGCAGTGAGATTGGAATTTCAAAAAGAAATTTATGATTTTTTATCTCGCTATGTGAATTTTCCCCAGTTAATTCTTCCTGATATTCTAATGAAAAATATTCATGATATCACTAATAAAGATATTGAAGAAAAAGCCAGAGAATTGAGAGAGATTTGGGGACTTGGAATAGATTTACCAGTTTCTAATTTACTTGAAGTAGCGGAAATTAATGGTGTCATTATTGTTGAAGCAAATATGTCCGATGAAACACTAGATGCGGTATCAGAGTGGATAGGAGATAGACCGTTCATAATGTTGACAGACAACGGCGAATCAGCAGTTCGCAGAAGATTTAACATCGCTCATGAGATTGGACATATTTTACTTCACGGAGATATTGAAAGTATTCATGATTATACATCACAGGAATTAAAGAATGTTATTGAAAAACAAGCTAATTATTTTGCTTCTTGTCTATTGTTGCCTGAAAATGGTTTCTTAAAGTCATTGTTATCTACTAATTTAGATTTTTATATTGAGTTGAAAAAATATTGGAAGGTTTCTATTCAGGCTATGATTATGAGAACACATCAACTAGAGTTAATAAGTGATGATCAAAAGTTGTATCTGTTTAAGAAAATTGCTTTTAATAAGTGGAAGAGACAGGAGCCGTTAGATACAGAGATAATTCCTGAAAAACCAAGCCTTTATAGAAAGGTATATGAGCTGATTGTTACAAATGATATTCTTCAGAGGAATGAATTAATTTCCTATTTATCCCTGCCAAAAGATGAATTGGAGAAGTCTTTAGATATTTCAATTGATGAACAAAAACCGCCAAAACATGGTCCAATTTTAAGAATAGTTAAGTAAGAAGTCTCAGTATTGAGGCTTCTTTTGTTGTATAAAAAAGTATATAACTTTTTGTGTAATTACTTCCTGAAGGATGATGGAAAAAATGCTATTGTCCCTTTAAAAGATATTTTCGATTATTCATTATAATGTGAGTGTCAAAACAAATATAAAGGAGAAATTAATGTACGGTGAAAAATATGGTGTACCTAGAGATATTTATGCCAAAATCAAGATTATAGGACTTCTTATTATAGATATTACATTTGTAGGAATAACTGGGCTAATTGCTCTAAGCGTTGGATTAAGAATTTTTCCGAAAAGTCAATGGATGCAAATGTTCGCATTCATATTTTTAACACCAGTTATGAGTTTGTATCTGGTGTTGCCAGCTAACGGTGGTAAAAAGAATTGGCACAGTATGTTTCTTTTCTTCAGACGAAGAAGAAAACGTTACATCAGTTTGAACTATATCAGAAGGAGAAAATCATAATGGCAATTAAACAAACTTCATCCAAAAATATTGAGAAACGCCCTTTAGGACGTATTCGAGAAATGAAGAAGCATACTCAGGAATATTTCGATTTACATTCTTGTGTTGAGTTGTTAGACGTAAAATCAATTATTCCAAACAGACAGGCTTATATCCAGTTAGTAGATTATGGATACTTGCAGCTGATGGAAATACCAGGTAAAGACTTAGGGTCGATGTCTTATAACGAGGTGATGCGTACAATCGAAAATTTTGAAACTTGGTTAACTCGATTTGGACCTAATATCCAAGTAGAGACGACAACCTTGCCAACAAATACTGATACACAAATTTCTGACTTGCGCCATCATTTGAATTTAGTGCGACAAGATCTCTCTAAGATATCAGTAAATGAGAGACGTTTTTTACAACTCAAAGATCGTGAACTTTGGCTTCAAAGTCAAATTAAAGTTGAAGAGAGCATACGACAAGAAGTCTATAATACAGAGTTTATACTGTGGCTATTTGCACCTACAACAACTGAATTGGACGAATTAGTTCGGAAGGCGCAAACTTATGGAAATAATGATTTTGTTCCTCAAGAAATTAGCTATAGGAAGAAAATTCAGATTATAAAACAATACAACAATATGAATGAGAAAGTATAGGAGGGATAGTATGCCTGATTTATCAAAACGTAGACAAAGACAATTAAAGAATGAAGGATATGACCTTGCTTTCCTTAGCCAGATTCAACCGCAAGGAAATATTGATTTTAAAAAAGATGATCGTTCCTGGTTAAGTGGAGATGGATATCATACGGTCTTACACTACTATGAATATCCAACTGAAGGAATGGATCGTTTTTGGCTTTCTGAATTATTGCTATTACCTGGTACACGTACCTTCTTGTCACTGTATAAAGAAGATAATAGACAGCTTCAAAAAGAGATAGAGGACTCTATTGAAGAAAAATCAACACGTATTACTAATAACAGTAAATTAACAAATAATCGGAAAGAACTAGATGAAATTGAGAATCTGAATAAACTAAGCCGTGAAATTGATAAGCAAAATATAGCTATGTACGGGATGTATATTCGTGTCTTTGTGTTTGCATCAACCAAAGAAGAATTATTCAAGAAGGTTGAAGAGGTCAAAGACAAAACGTCGAAATTCAAATCCACTATTCTGTCTGGAGAATTAGATTTTGAATACCATGCCCCATTTATTCCAGCTGAATATCAGATTGATTTGCCCAATCATCGAAGAGGAATACCGACTCCAGCTCACTCAATAGCTGGTGGATATTTCTTTAATCATACGAAACTAGAAGATGAGAAGGGTTTTTATCTGGGTTGGACTCCAACAAATGGAGCGGTAAATTTCAATTTTCTAGAACGTGACGAGAAAAGAACACGATCCTTTATGATCCTATCTGGAAATCCAAAGATGGGACAGCGATCTTTTCTTATGAAACACACAGACGGTCTCTATGCAAAGGGGCACTATATTCGTAATTTTGATGCTACTGGTCAGTTTCTTGATCAGACAAGGAAGCAGCATGGATTGATTCTTGATTTATCAGGTGAGACTAACCGTATCAATATCTTCCAGGTATTTCCAACAGTGACCAATGAAGCAGGAACTGAAATCGATAAGAAGAAATCTTACAACCTTCATATCGAGAAATTGAAGAGTATCTATAAACTCCTGAATAATGAAGTGACAGGAGACGATTTAATCACATTTGGAACTCTCCTGAATGAGTTTTATATTGAGGGAAATATGTGGGCTCGAAATCCTTCATTGAATCCAGAAAAACTGAAAGCGACGGATATTGTGAAGGAAGAGTATCCTATTCTGTCTGATTTTATTTTGTTTGTTGATGCCTACAAACGTCGACTGGAACAAACTAGTGCGGATAAAGCCGAACACAAGGCTGTTAAGCGTATTTACAATACGTTTAACGAACTATTGACAACAAACGCAGAAATTTTCGAGGGAACAACCGAATTTCAAGATATTTCTTCAGAGCAAGTTGTAACATTTGACTTCTCAGGGTTGAAGAACGCCCCTCATTTGTTAAATGTTCAGATATTCTCTGTTCTTTCACTTGTCTCAGCTGATATTGTCAATAACGGAAAACGCTGTAAGCAATTACTGAAGAGACGTCCTGACTTAACGGAGATGGATATGCAGCACTATATTGTCAATATTAGTGGGGCACAGACACTCATTGACCCTAAGCATGAAAGTAGTGTCAACCTTCTGGCCGATATGATTGATACAATGGGCGAAAACTTTGCTGGAGTTGTGTTGTCCGTTAATTCTCTGAGGGGTATTCTGTTTGAGACAGGTATCGGCACTCATAAGGATCCATACGTAACTGCGGTTCAGAGGATTTTTGGTCTGATGCAGTATAGAATTTTTGCTCAGACAGATGAAACTAGCGTTCCACTATTAGCCAATGCTTTATCAGGATCAATGAATCAGTCTGAATTAGAAACATTGCCTCGCCTAGCCAAAGGACAGTTGTTTATGAATATTGCAGGAGTTGGAAATCTAGTATTTAACCAGCAATTATTAGCTCCAGAAGTTGAGCGCTATGGTGGTATCGAATAAGAAAGGACATTAAATTTAAATGGTTAAAAACAAATCAGGAATGATTACAAGGGCAAAGCAGAAATTTGATGAATATGTTTTGATTCGTAAATATCGTATGAAACAAGAAAGAGATTATTTTGCTTCAGAGGGAGAATCAGATCCAAAACGTTTAGAAGCACAAAAGGAGCGAGATAAGGAATTTTTGAATGGTCTCAAGAAAATAGGTCTAGGGTTTATTGTATTTTTAGTTTTTTATGGCATTTTACGAACAATATTAGGATTGTGGTAAATAAGCGAGGTGTCCATGAAAAAAATATTCAAACTGAAGATCCTCATTCCTCTTGTAGCTCTCCTATTAGTTGTCAATGTTGGGATAACCATGTTAGTTGGGATAATGGGAGCTGTAACCAATAATGGAAGAAATGATTGTGGTGCTGTAGAAACAACATCTTCAACTGGCGACTCCACAGTTTCTTCAGCTGATGGTTCCATCGATGACTTTGTAAAAAAGCATAAGGAAGCCTATATCCTGTCTTGGAAGGCAGGAGGTTTCCTACCTTCAGCCTCTATCACTCAAACTATGATAGAGAATGGCTTTAATTTTACGAATCCTAATGGAACTTCCTTCTGGAAGGCTCATAACATGGGAGGTGTTAAAACCTCCAGAAAAAGCGATTTTCCAGTCACTATTGCGACGTATGGTGAAGACAGTATTGACCTAACAGGAACAAAGCCTGGAGCAAACGTTGGAGACGGTACAGGAGGAGCTTATACTTGGTTTTCTAGCTATGATGCAGGGATTGTAGGGAAAGCTGAGTTTATGGCTCATCAAACCCTTTATAAAGGGGCTATAAACAATATAAATGGCATTGCAACTCTATCTGCCATAGCAGATGGTGGATGGGCCACAGATGGCACTTATAAGAGCAAGCTAATCGATATGTACCAAAAGCTAGGTACAAAGTATCAGTGGCTTGATAAGGAGGCTATTGCTGCTCATGGTGAGAAACCTTATGCAGTATCGAATACACAAGATGCCAGTTCTTTAGATAATGCTATTTCTTCTTCAGCTGAAAAAAGTGATTGTGGTGAATCAGGTGGTAGTGTCGATGGAACAGGAAAAGTTCCTTCAGATGCGACTGCGTGGGGGTATAAACCAGAAGATTTACCAGATAGTTTGAAACCGTTTATTATCGATCCTAAGAGTTTAGGCATGGATTATGCTAAGTCTACAGGGTGGTATAATCCTGGAAGGGACGATTTAGCTGGACAATGTGTGAATCTTACAATTAGTGTCGCAAATCATATATGGGGTCATTCTGGTTCAGTTCAAGGTAATGGGAAAGATCAGGCAGCAGCTTGGGCATCAATATTCGGGAATTCACTTAAGTCAACTCCCAAAAGGGGTGCTATCTTTTCTACACAGGTGGGAGGCGGAGGCTATGGTCATACAGGAATTGTATGTCATGTCTTTGAAAACGGATCTATCTTATTTGTAGAACAAAATACACCTTTAAGTGGTTGGGATACGTTTAAGACCCCTTATACATGGGACTATCGAATTTGGACTCCAGAACAACAGCGAGCCCAAGTTATTTCGTTTGCCTATCCAGATGATAGGGAACCTAAATTGAATTCAAATTAAAAGGAGTATATAAGATGATTGATTGGATAAAGGAGAATATGGTTGTATCGATTGTAGTAGGTATTCTATTGGTTTTGGCAGGAATAGGGATTGTATCGAGTTTCAGGCCATCTCAACAAACTAAAATAGAAGAAGCTGCCCAGGTGAGTTCTTCAGGAACCACTCAAAACGAGCCGTCTTCCAAAGAGGAAACGGCAGACGAGAAGAATTATCGGACAGCTAAGTTAAAACTAGAACGCCCCTATGCAGAGGCAAGCTCAGAAGACAAAAAAGAAGTGTTAAAAGCCTTTGAAGAAGCAGTAGCAGATATAAAAAAGACGAATTTTCTGCCAAATGTCAAGGGAACAATCGAGAATCATTTATCTATGACACAGAATGCGATGGTTCAAACCTTTGCGATGGCTATTCTAACGAATCAGTATGATTTTCAACCTAAACAATTAGAAGTGATGCCGACAGAATCAGAGGACGTTGTTCAATTTTTAGTTGTCTTGACTAAAGGTGGGGAAGAGAATAGCTATTTCATTGGTAATTTCAATACTACAGTTCAACAAATCCAACTAAAAGCCTATGTTGGTGGAAATATAGGCGGTACATATGGCTAAAAAGTTGCACAAAAAGTTATATAACTTTTTGTGCTTTTATATTGACAAGAAAAGTAGTTTTAGGTATAATTAAGTATATAAAAAGTTATATAACAAAATATACAATTATCCAAGGAGGGAATCATGAAGATTCAGACGACAAACTTAGGAAAAGGTGGCGGTGGTAAAACTACAGATACCTTTAATGAAGGGGATTGGTTGGCACGTGTTAAGGGACTTAGAACACTACTCATTGATGGAGCTTGGGAATGTAATTTGACAAGAACATTTGATGTAAAATGTGAGAAAACCGTCTATGATATATTTACGACTGGAGAGTATGAGATTGTTCAAATTTCTGAAAATCTCAGTTTAATCTGCGGAGATGAACGTCTAACAGATGAGCAGCTGGATCTTGGCAGTCGAAATAATAAATACTTGCAACTCTTTATGTGGTTTAGTGAGCACTATGAGGAGCTGGCCGCTCAGTTTGATGTGATCCTGATTGATACCCATAATGACGAAAGTTTGGTGACGGCCAATTTTATTGCCGTTTCGGATATGGTCTTAGCGGTATCCGATGCTTCTCTCAACGGTTTTCGGGCTTGGCTGTCTCTGAAGAAATTTGTCGAGTTTATCAAGAATGAAGCAATCGAGGTCATTTCTAAAAAGAGCTATGTCACAGCGGAACCTTATCTGATTGGCAATAAAATTAAGTACGTTGGCCAAAATGTGACAGATACCTGTAAGCAGTTTTTAGAAGTTGTGGAAGAAGATCCTGCTTACCTGGGTTCTATCCAGGAGAAAGAGCTCATGGCCAAAAGTCTTGTGATCAGTCAGAGTGTCTTTGAGCAGTATGAAGAGATGACAGCTAACCAAAAAGAGACACATCAAAAGTTTTATGATAATATAAACTACGTATATGAAAATATTTTGAGTGTGTTAGAAGGAGAGGTAGCATGACAGAGAATCGATTCGCACAAGTAAAACAAACATTCCAAAGTACACCAAAGAGAGAAAAGACTCCTTCGTCTAGGAAACAAAATCAGGAGGCTAGAAAGTCTCCTGAGAGCTATAATAAAAAGCAAAGATATCCATTCTCTTTACATCATAATGTTCGATATGATATGTTAGATGCTTTAGTAGAGTATCATGGTGAGAAATCAGCTTCATCTTATATCGAGAAGATGATTATAAGAGAATGGGAAAAGATGCAGAAAAAAATTAAGTAATGAGATATCGGAAAGGATGATTTTTTATGATAGATTTTAGTAAAGAAATAAAGAAGAAAAATGATAATGACGATGAAGATCCACAACCAGAGAAAAAGCATGTTCGTGATATGAAGAAAAAGAGAGAGAAGGAGGAACTTCTTAGAAAGTTGCACGAGGCAGAGTCTAATATTTCCAGTTCAGATCAAAAATCACTTGAAATGGAGAAGGAATAATGAAATACTTATCAAATTTATCAGATATTCCAGAATTTTCTTCAGCAGCAACAGATTCAGGACAATTCTTTATTCCTCGTCCAATAATAGATAACCCTCAGTTCAATGATTTGAAGGGTAGTGGAATTTTTCTCTACATGCTTTTATTAAATCGTTTAAGAGCTGCAGTTGACTTTGAATTAAAAGGATATGATGAAAATGGAAATACTTTTGTATGTTACCCTATAGAGGAGCTAATGGAGGCTCTTCAATCAGGTAAAAGTAAAGTGATTTCTTTGAAAAAGAAGCTAAAGAATCATGGTTTAATTGAAGAAGTCCGCCAAGGATCCAATCTACCCAATAGAATTTACCTAACAGATGAGATTTTAAAATATTACTGATAAAGTAGGAGGAATCTATGATGATTTTCATTGATATTAAAAGACTTGTTCAGCTGTTCTTTATTTTTATCGGAGCTATAGCTATCTATATGTTCTATAAGACATTTGGTCTTAGTATGGTGTTTATAGTCGTTTTAGGATTGGCCGTTTTAAAATTCGCTCCAGCTTTCCTTCCAGTTGTATTATTACTGTATTTGGGACTTCACTTTACAGGTGGATTTTCCTTTATTGCAGATGGAATTGTGACAATTCTATGGAGTATCATTTTGATTCCAATGGCTATATTCACTATTGACATGAGCAAATCCTATTTTAGTAAAAAAGAGAAACCCTGGTATGACAAGTAAGAGTTTATCTGAAAAGATAGGCTCTTTTTTTGTCAGAACAAAGGATTATTTGAACATTCAGGTCAAAATTTATTAAAATAAGCGTAATTTTAATAAGGGAGGATTCTGAATGACTTTCTTTGATGAGAGAGAACTAAAAAATCAATTGCTGTTTCAAAATGCAAAAGAATTTTATAACTTTGTTTCTAGGTATGATGAGGAGATGATCCCAGTCATGAAAGCAAAGGGCTATACCTGTATTCATTCAATGGAGCGAACCGTCGCTTTTACATTTGGAGAGTTTACTTTCAGAAGAAGACGTTGGAAAAAAGGAGATCATTGGGTCATTCCAGTAGATGAAAAGTTAGGGCTTCAGAAGAACGTCCGCTTCTCCTGGGAATTTATGTATCAGGTGGCTAAATTATCTACTTTAATGCCATATGATAAAGTAACTCAGGTGATCCAATTGACTTATCACATTTCTATCACAAAGCCAATTGTAGTAAAAGCTGTAAAAATTTGTGAGAAGTTATTGGAGGAAAGAGAAGGTTATCGATATTATGAAGAGAATAAAGAGGTTAGCAAAAGAAAAGCCCAGGTTATTTATATTGAGGGTGATGGTGTAATGGTCAAAGCACGTGACACACAGAAGGATAATAAGCATTACGATTTATCCCATTTTGTAGTCCATACGGGAAGCCAGAAAGTTGGCAGCAATCGATTTGAACTCCAGGACAAAAAGGAATTTATTGGTCTTGACAATCGCTTAGTGAGGGAGCAGGTGATCGATTATCTGTTTAATAATTACGAAATTACGAATCAGACTTTATTGATTACGAACTCTGATGGAGGTCATGGATATACACCCTATGTTTTCAAAGAAATTGCGAAGGTTTTGCGAATTAAACGGCATGAACATTTTTGGGATGAGTACCATGTAAATAAGGAGTTGAAGAATTATTTAAAATTTTACTCTGAAGAACTATTAGAGAGAGCTTTCCAGGCGATTAAGCAACATGATAAGCAGTTGATGAGAACTGTTCTGGATACGACTGAAAGTTATATCGAAACAGAAGAAGAACAAGAGTCATTTGAGAGGTTCAAGAGTAAAATATTGAGAAATTTCCAATACACTAAACCAGCCGAACAAAGAGGATTCAGTCATGCAGGAATAGGGATAATGGAGAGTCAGCATCGTAAGGTCACTTATAGAATGAAAAAAAGAGGAATGTACTGGACACTTGCTGGAGCTGAAACCATGAGTCGAATTATTGTTTTGAATTATGAGGATTCCTTGAGAGAATTATTCTTTGGCAACTGGAGAGAAGATTATGAAAAATTTATTTCTTTAGAGGAGGTTTCTGCTTATACCATTAAAAAAAGAATGAGTAAAACGGGTAAAGAAAATACATCTAGATATCAATGTTACCCTGATAGTAAAAGGTTATCCTACTTCAGAAAACAATAGAAGTATGTAATAAATTATATAAAAAGTTATATAACAATAACCTTTGTAAAAAAGGTCTTTTTGTGCTACAATCAAACATAAAATGCTTGCGCGGTGTGTAAAAATGTGTTATAATTTACTTAAATTAATCGAATAAAAAAAGACGAAAAGTGCGCTAACACTTCTCGCCTTACCGAGTAAGAAACCGACCTTCTTACTCAGTCTTTAATTAATGATACCTGATAAGTGTATCAATGTCAAGACTGAGCAAGAAATTTGTTCAGTCTTTTTTTAAAACTCGGTGATGTTCTCCTAAAAAATATGAATTTAGGCGTTCTAAAAAATTCTACCGCATACTAAAGAGTTTCATCAGTTGACAAAAGTGATTCTCTTTAGTAGAATAGAAGATGCGATGAGTCGATAGGTAGTCTTCGGACTACTATTGAGCATAAGGAGGTCATAACGCAGGAGCGGACCTTGATGAGTTGTGTGAACCTGCTCATCACATGAAGATGCCTCTTAGTCCCTGGTCTAGCGACTGGGGATTTTTATTTTCCAAAAAATGATGAAAAAGCTTTGCAATTCATGGAAAAAGTAGTATAATACATCTATTATAGAAATTTTTAGAAAATTCCGAAAGAGGTTATTTATGGGATATACAGTTGCTGTAGTCGGCGCGACAGGTGCTGTCGGAGCTCAGATGATAAAAATGTTGGAAGAATCAACACTTCCAATCGATAAAATTCGTTTACTTGCTTCTGCACGTTCAGCAGGCAAGACTTTGAAATTTAAAGATCAAGATATTACGATTGAAGAAACGACTGAAACAGCTTTTGAGGGAGTTGACATTGCTCTCTTTTCAGCAGGTGGTTCTACATCAGCTAAATATGCACCATACGCAGTTAAAGCTGGAGCGGTAGTAGTAGATAATACATCTTACTTCCGTCAAAATCCAGATGTTCCTCTGGTTGTACCAGAGGTCAATGCTCATGCACTTGATGCCCACAACGGTATTATTGCCTGCCCTAACTGTTCAACAATCCAAATGATGGTGGCTCTTGAGCCAGTTCGCCAAAAATGGGGCTTGGACCGTATCATTGTTTCAACTTACCAAGCAGTTTCAGGTGCTGGTATGGGAGCAATTCTTGAGACACAACGTGAACTTCGTGAAGTGTTGAATGATGGTGTTCAACCACGTGATTTACATGCGGAAATCTTACCTTCAGGCGGTGACAAGAAACATTATCCTATCGCCTTTAACGCTCTTCCACAAATTGATGTCTTCACTGACAATGATTACACTTACGAAGAGATGAAGATGACTAAGGAAACTAAGAAAATCATGGAAGATGATAGCATTGCCGTTTCAGCAACATGTGTGCGTATTCCAGTCTTGTCAGCTCACTCTGAGTCAGTTTATATCGAAACAAAAGAAGTGGCTCCAATCGAAGAAGTCAAAGCAGCTATTGCGGCCTTCCCAGGTGCTGTTCTTGAAGATGATGTAGCTCATCAAATCTATCCGCAAGCTATCAATGCAGTTGGTTCACGTGATACCTTTGTTGGTCGTATCCGTAAAGACTTGGATGCAGAAAAAGGAATTCACATGTGGGTTGTTTCTGATAACCTTCTCAAAGGTGCTGCTTGGAACTCAGTTCAGATTGCAGAAACTCTTCACGAACGTGGCTTGGTTCGTCCAACAGCTGAATTGAAGTTTGAATTAAAATAGTCATATCGTTTAGGAGTTCAGATGAACTCCTTCTTTGAAATAGAGAGGTGTTTTCATGTCTTATCAAGATTTAAAAGAGTGTAAAATCATCACAGCCTTCATTACTCCTTTCCACGAAGATGGTTCTATCAACTTTGATGCCATTCCAGCCTTGATTGAGCATCTGTTGGACCATCACACAGACGGCATTCTCCTAGCTGGAACGACTGCTGAGAGTCCGACCTTGACTCACGATGAAGAGTTGGAATTATTTGCGGCTGTACAAAAGATTGTCGATGGACGCGTTCCTTTGATTGCGGGTGTAGGTACCAATGATACGCGTGACTCGATCGAGTTTGTCAAAGAAGTAGCAGAATTTGGTGGTTTTGCAGCCGGACTTGCAATCGTACCATACTACAACAAACCTTCTCAAGAAGGAATGTATCAGCACTTTAAGGCTATTGCAGATGCTTCTGACCTACCAATTATTATCTATAACATTCCAGGCCGTGTGGTTGTCGAATTGACTCCAGAAACTATGCTTCGCTTGGCTGACCATCCAAATATCATTGGGGTCAAAGAATGTACCAGCTTGGCCAATATGGCTTACTTGATTGAACACAAGCCAGAAGAGTTCTTGGTCTACACTGGTGAGGACGGAGATGCTTTCCATGCCATGAACCTTGGTGCTGACGGGGTTATTTCTGTTGCATCTCATACAAATGGGGATGAGATGCACGAAATGTTTACTGCCATTGCAGAAAGCGACATGAAGAAAGCTGCAGCTATTCAGCGTAAATTCATTCCTAAAGTCAATGCCCTCTTCTCTTATCCAAGTCCTGCTCCTGTTAAGGCAGTTCTGAACTATATGGGATTTGAAGCTGGACCAACTCGTCTGCCTCTTGTTCCAGCACCAGAAGAAGATGCCAAACGCATTATCAAGGTTGTTGTAGATGGTGACTACGAAGCAACTAAGGCAACTGTAACAGGTGTTTTAAGACCAGATTACTAATAAGACAATAAAATCCATGACCGCAAGAAGGATCATGGATTTTTCTTATTTTCCTAAACAGAATTGGCTAAAGAGTTGGGTAATGAGTTCATCTGGAGCAGCATCCCCAGTGATTTCTCCGAGGATTTCCCAAGTACGGGTCAAGTCAACTTGAAGCAAGTCAACTGGCATGCCCAGTTCCAGCCCTTGGTTAACAGCTTGTAGGCTTTCAACTGCCTTTTCAATCAAGGAAATGTGACGTGCATTTGATAGGTAGGTTGCGTCTTGCTCAACCAAACCAGCATTTTCAAAGAAGAGGTTGTTGATTCTCTCTTCAATCTTATCAATATTTTGGTTTTTAAGAACTGAAATGCGGATGACATCTTCAGGAAGTTTTGAAGTTTCAATTGCTTCAGGAAGATCAGTTTTGTTAAGCAGAATAATGCGATTGGTATCTTGGCTGATTTCTAAGAGTTGGTAATCTTGGGTGGTCAGTGGTTCACTAGCATTTAACACTAGTAGTACCAAGTCAGCTTCTTTGAGGGCTTTTTTCGAACGCTCAACACCGATTTGTTCTACAATGTCATCTGTTTCACGAATTCCAGCTGTATCAATCAATTTTAGAGGAACACCGTTGATGTTGACGTATTCTTCAATGACATCACGTGTCGTACCAGCAATATCGGTTACAATTGCCTTGTCTTCACGTAAGAGGTTGTTGAGAAGGCTTGATTTCCCAACGTTGGGACGGCCGATGATAGCTGTTGAAATGCCTTCACGAAGGATTTTACCGCGACGGGCTGTTCTAAGGAGATTAGTTAGTAATTGTTCAAACTCCATAGTCTTTTCGCGGACAACAGCAGTAGTAGCTTCCTCAACATCGTCATACTCAGGATAGTCGATATTGACCTCGACTTGGGCAAGAGTATTGAGGATTTCTTGACGGGTATTGTTAATCAGGTCAGAAAGGGAGCCGTCTAATTGCTTAACTGCAATGTTCATAGCCTTGTCTGTCTTGGCACGGATGATGTCCATCACCGCTTCAGCTTGTGTCAAGTCCACACGACCGTTTAAAAAGGCACGTTTTGTAAATTCACCAGGTTCTGCCAACCGAGCTCCTTCACGGATTGCTAGTTGGAGAATCTCATTGGTCACCGCAATCCCACCGTGAGTGTTGATTTCAATAATATCCTCACGAGTGAAGGTTTTTGGAGATTTCATGGCTCCAACCATAACCTCGTCCATGACTTTTCCTGTCTGAGGGTCAACGATGTGACCGTAGTTAAGGGTATGGCTAGCAACCTGACTCAAGTCTTTTCCTTTAAAAATCTTTTGCGCAATAGCAAAACTTTCTGTTCCGCTCAGGCGGACAATACCAATAGCCCCTTCACCTAGTGGAGTAGAGATAGCAGCGATGGTATCAAATTCACGTGTAATCATAATATTTCCTTTAATTAATAGCTCTTTTCTTGGAAATTTTTCCAAGTCTCTTTTCAAATTGTAACAAATTTGAACTATTTCTTCAATGGATGCTACTTGGAGAATGAAAAAGCCTAAGCAATTCTGCTTAAGCTAGCTTATTTGGTGCGCATTTCCCCTTGTGGGAAGTAAGTTCCTTCAGGCATGTCGTTGATGATGACATGGACAGCAGATTGAGGGGCTCCAGTGTTACGGACGACCGCTTCCGTTACTTCCTTAGCAAGAGCCTTCTTTTGCTCGAGCGTGCGTCCTTCAAATAAATCGATGCGTACAAATGGCATAATGACTTCCTCCACTAGTTTTTGATTTCTTCTATTTTACCACATTTTGCCGTTTAAAGCTTAAGAAAATTATGATATACTAGAATGTAGCAAAAATTTAGAAATGGACGTGAAGCAAGAAACATGGCACAGTTGTATTATCGTTATGGGACCATGAACTCTGGTAAGACGATTGAGATTCTCAAGGTGGCCTATAACTATGAGGAGCAGGGAAAAGGTGTTGTGATTATGACCTCGGCTCTGGATACGCGTGACGGTGTTGGTTATGTGTCGAGTCGGATTGGCATGAAACGCCCTGCCATTGCGATTGAGGAAACGACGGATATCTTTGGCTATATCCGAGACCTACCAGAAAAGCCTTACTGTGTGTTGGTTGATGAAGCCCAGTTTCTTAAGCGTCATCATGTTTATGATCTAGCTCGTGTTGTTGATGAGTTAGATATACCCGTTATGGCTTTTGGTTTGAAAAATGATTTTCGCAATGAACTGTTCGAAGGTTCCAAGTATCTCTTGCTTTTAGCAGATAAGATTGATGAAATCAAGACCATTTGTCAGTATTGCAAGAAAAAGGCGACTATGGTGTTACGTACTCAGGATGGTGTGCCAGTCTATGATGGCGAACAAATTCAGATCGGTGGAAATGAAACCTATATCTCAGTTTGCCGTAAACATTATTTTGCCCCTGAAATCAATAAGGAGAATGAAGAAAAATGAACATCTATGATCAACTACAAGCTGTAGAAGACCGTTATGAAGAACTAGGAGAACTACTCAGTGACCCAGATGTGGTATCGGATACCAAGCGTTTCATGGAGCTTTCAAAAGAAGAGGCTTCAAGTCGTGATACGGTGACAGCCTACCGTGAGTACAAACAAGTCCTTCAAAACATCGTTGATGCTGAAGAGATGATTAAGGAATCAGGCGGAGATGCGGACTTGGAAGAAATGGCTAAGCAAGAGCTCAAAGATGCCAAGGCTGAAAAAGAAGAATACGAAGAAAAACTCAAAATTTTGCTCCTTCCAAAGGATCCAAACGATGACAAGAACATCATCCTTGAAATCCGTGGAGCAGCTGGTGGAGACGAAGCAGCACTTTTTGCTGGGGATTTGCTAACTATGTACCAAAAGTATGCTGAAGCCCAAGGCTGGCGCTTTGAAGTTATGGAAGCCTCTATGAATGGTGTCGGCGGTTTCAAAGAAGTGGTTGCCATGGTTTCGGGGCAATCTGTTTACTCTAAACTCAAGTACGAATCTGGTGCTCATCGTGTGCAACGTGTTCCTGTGACAGAAAGCCAAGGCCGTGTTCATACTTCGACAGCAACAGTTCTTGTCATGCCTGAAGTCGAAGAAGTAGAATACGATATTGATCCAAAAGACCTTCGTGTCGACATCTATCACGCCTCTGGTGCTGGGGGACAGAACGTCAATAAGGTTGCGACAGCAGTTCGTATCGTTCACTTGCCAACCAATATCAAGGTTGAGATGCAGGAAGAACGTACCCAGCAGAAAAACCGTGAGAAGGCCATGAAAATCATTCGTGCCCGTGTTGCTGACCACTTTGCTCAGATTGCTCAGGATGAACAAGACGCTGAGCGTAAGTCGACAATCGGTACTGGGGACCGTTCAGAACGGATTCGTACTTATAACTTCCCACAAAACCGTGTCACAGATCACCGTATCGGCTTAACCCTCCAAAAACTAGATACCATTTTGTCTGGTAAATTGGACGAAGTTGTGGATGCCTTGGTGCTCTATGACCAAACACAAAAATTAGAAGAATTAAACAAATAATGAAATTAGCTCAATTATTTTCAGATTTTGAAGAAGAGTTGATAAGACAAGGAGAGGAAGCTGAAAGCCTCTCTTTTGTCTATCGTAGCCTGAAAAATCTATCTTTTACAGATTTCGTTTTTGCCCTCCAGCAGGAAGTGACGGAAGAGGAAGAAGTATTTGTAAAAGGAATTTTCCAACAGTTAGCAGCTCATAAACCGGCACAATACATCATTGGACAGACAGATTTTTATGGAATGCAGTTAAAAGTTGATGAGCGAGTATTGATCCCTCGTCCAGAAACAGAGGAGTTGGTGGAGCTTATTCTGGCTGAAAATCCTGAGACGAATCTTTCTGTTCTGGATATTGGAACAGGTAGTGGAGCTATTGCTCTCGCTCTAGCAAAAAATAGACCAGATTGGTCGGTGACAGCAGCAGATATTTCCCAAAATGCTTTAGATGTAGCTAGTGAAAATTCTAAAAATCAAAATCTTCAATTATTTTTAAAAAAATCTGACTGTTTTACAGAAATTTCTGAAAAATATGATATAATTGTTTCCAATCCACCCTATATCTCTCGTGAAGATGCGTCAGAGGTCGGCTTGAATGTTTTGTATTCAGAACCTCATCTAGCTCTCTTTGCAGACGAGGATGGTCTAGCTATTTACCGTAGAATTGCGGAAGATGCAAAAGACTATCTCAAAGATGGTGGTAAGATTTACCTTGAAATTGGATACAAGCAAGGTCAAAGTGTTCCTGAACTTTTTAGGAAGCATCTTCCTGAAAAAAGAGTACGAACGCTCAAGGACCAGTTTGGTCAAGATAGGATGGTTGTAATTGATGATGGACAGGATTAGACAAGAGTTGGAAAAGGGTGGAGCTGTCGTTCTACCTACTGAGACAGTTTACGGTCTCTTTGCCAAGGCTCTAGACGAAAAAGCAGTTGATCATGTATACCAGCTCAAACGTCGTCCAAGAGACAAGGCGCTTAACCTCAATATCGCCTCTCTAGAGGACATCTTTCACTTTTCTAAGAATCAGCCAACTTATCTTCAAAAACTTGTAGAGACCTTTTTACCAGGTCCCTTGACCATTATCCTTGAAGCCAATGACCGAGTTCCCTATTGGGTCAATTCAGGTCTTGCAACGGTTGGATTTCGGATGCCTAGTCATCCGATTACCCTTGATTTGATTCGAGAGACAGGTCCCTTGATTGGGCCGTCTGCCAATATTTCAGGTCAGGCAAGTGGAGTGACCTTTAATCAAATTCTAGAGGATTTTGACCAAGAGGTTTTGGGTCTAGAAGACGATGCTTTTCTAACTGGACAGGATTCAACTATTTTGGATTTGTCTGGAGACAAGATGAAAATCTTACGCCAAGGGGCCATTAAGCGAGAGGATATTCTTGCACAGTTGCCAGAGATTTCTTTTGAGGAGGCATGAGATGCTAAGAAATTTAAGAGAAACTGATGTGAAAGCTATATGTAACATTAACCAAGAAGCTTTGGGCTATTCTTTTAGTCTAGAGGAGACAGCTAGTCAACTAACTAGATTATCTCAAGATGAACATCATTTCCTACTTGGTTATGAGGATGAAGACAGTCATGTCTTACTTGGCTATGTCCACGCTGAGGTTTACGAATCCCTCTATTCCAAAGCAGGATTTAATATCTTAGCCTTAGCAGTTTTACCTCAAGCACAAGGTCAAGGTATTGGTAAAAGCTTATTGCAAGGGTTGGAGCAAGAAGCAAAAAGACGCGGCTATGGGTTTATCCGCTTAAACTCTGCTGATCATCGTCTGGGTGCTCATGCATTTTATGAAAAAGTTGGTTATACTTGTGATAAAGTGCAGAAACGGTTTATTCGCATCTTTTAGTTTAGTTTCTTTCTTGTAAAAACAAACTAAAGGACCAGTCACACTATAAAGGAGAAGACCTATGATTTTTGATAAAGACGATTTTAAAGCATATGATGCTGATCTCTGGAATGCTATTGCCAAAGAAGAAGAACGCCAACAAAACAACATTGAGTTGATTGCTTCGGAAAACGTAGTTTCCAAGGCTGTTATGGCAGCTCAAGGGTCTATCTTGACGAATAAATACGCTGAAGGCTACCCAGGCCGCCGTTATTATGGTGGAACTGATGTGGTAGACGTAGTAGAATCTCTAGCCATTGAACGCGCAAAAGAAATTTTCGGTGCTAAATTCGCTAATGTCCAACCTCACTCAGGAAGTCAAGCTAACTGTGCGGCTTACATGGCCTTGATTGAGCCAGGTGATACCGTTATGGGGATGGATTTGGCAGCAGGTGGTCACTTGACCCATGGGGCTCCTGTTAGCTTCTCTGGTCAAACATACAACTTTGTTTCTTATAGTGTGGATCCTGAAACAGAACTCTTAGACTTTGGTGCTATCTTGAAACAAGCCCAAGAAGTAAAACCAAAACTGATTGTAGCTGGTGCTTCAGCCTATTCTCAAATTATCGACTTTTCAAAATTCCGTGAAATTGCAGATGCTGTTGGGGCTAAACTCATGGTAGATATGGCTCATATTGCTGGTTTGGTTGCAGCTGGTCTTCACCCAAGCCCAGTGCCATACGCTCATATCACTACAACAACGACCCACAAAACCCTTCGTGGACCACGTGGTGGTTTGATTTTGACCAATGATGAAGACTTAGCTAAGAAAATCAATTCAGCTATTTTCCCAGGTATTCAGGGTGGTCCTTTGGAGCATGTTGTGGCGGCTAAGGCAGTTTCCTTCAAAGAAGTTTTGGATCCAGCCTTCAAGGAATATGCTGCCAATGTTATCAAGAACAGCAAGACTATGGCAGATGTCTTCTTGCAAGACCCTGATTTTCGTATCATTTCTGGAGGAACTGAAAACCACCTCTTCCTAGTGGATGTGACTAAAGTTGTAGAAAACGGTAAAGTTGCTCAAAACTTGCTAGATGAAGTCAATATTACCCTAAATAAAAACTCAATCCCTTACGAAAGATTGTCACCATTCAAGACAAGTGGTATTCGTATCGGAGCAGCAGCCATTACTGCACGTGGATTTGGTGAAGAAGAAAGTCGCAAAGTGGCTGAGCTCATCATTAAAACCCTTAAGAATGCAGAAAATGAAGCTGTCTTAGAAGAAGTGAGAAGTTTAGTTAAAGAATTAACAGATGCTTTCCCATTATACGAGGACTAAAACTTTTATGGACATTTATATTAAGAAAGCTATTATTCATCAGTTCAGTCCGGATGATACCGAGCTGTTCCTAGCGGATAAGTTTCTCAATATTACTCCAAAAATCGAAGAATACCTGCGGAAAAAAATTGAACGTGTGTATTCAGATGAAGCCAAGACTGGGATTTTCGAGGAAGAAAATCCCTTCTTCAATCATATCACAGACGATTTGTTGGAGACATCAGTAACGCTGGCTAATCTCTGGAAAGAGGAGTTCAGCATTTCCGAAAATCTCAAGACCAATGACTTGATTTTTGTGCAATTTTCTAAAGAAGGTGTAGAACATTTTGCTTTCTTACGAATTGCCCTGCGGGAGACCTTGACCCACCTTGGAGGAGAGGTTGATAATCCAATCAAGCTGACTCAGAATAACCTGCCTGGATTTGGAACAGGGGCTGATGAGGCCTTGGTGGTTAATCTTCAAAGTCGTAAGTACCATCTGATTGAAAAACGAATCAAGTACAACGGGGCTTTCGTGAACTATTTTTCAGAGAATCTCCTAGCTGTCGCCCCTAAGATTTCACCTAAGAAATCTATCAAGGAACTAGAAAAAACGGCTCAGAGAATTGCTGAGACTTTTAACACAGATGATTTTCAATTTCAATCTAAGGTCAAATCAGCGATTTTCAACAATCTTGAAGAAAGCAATGAATTATCGCCTGAGAAATTGGCCAACGACCTTTTTGACAACAATCTGACGGCTCGTTTGAGCTTTATTGACCAAGTCAAAGAAGCCGTACCAGAGCCAGTTCAGTTTGATGAAATTGATGCCAGTCGCCAATTAAAGAAATTTGAAAACCAAAAACTCTCCTTGTCAAATGGAATTGAGCTCATTGTTCCCAATAATGTCTATCAAGATGCTGAGTCTGTTGAGTTTATCCAAAATGACAATGGAACCTACTCTATCTTAATCAAAAATATCGAGGATATTCAAAGTAAATAATGTTTAAACGAATTCGAAGAGTGCTTGTACTAGCAGTCTTCCTTTTTGCTGGCTATAAAGCTTACCGCGTTCACCAAGATGTCAAGCAGGTCATGACCTATCAACCCATGGTTCGCGAAATCTTGAGTGAAAAAGACACCCCAGCAAACGAAGAGCTTGTGCTCGCTATGATTTATACCGAAACAAAAGGAAAAGAAGGCGATGTCATGCAGTCCAGTGAGTCTGCAAGTGGTTCAACCAATACCATCAATGATAATGCGTCTAGCATTCGGCAAGGTGTGCAAACTTTGACCGACAATCTCTATCTAGCCCAGAAGAAGGACGTTGATGTCTGGACGGCTGTGCAAGCCTATAATTTTGGACCTGCCTATATCGATTTTATTGCCCAAAATGGCAAAGAAAATACTCTAGCACTAGCCAAACAGTACTCCCGTGATACAGTTGCTCCCTTGCTGGGTAATGCCACTGGAAAAACTTATAGTTATATTCACCCCATTTCTATTTTTCATGGTGCTGAACTTTACGTAAATGGGGGGAACTATTACTATTCTAGACAGGTACAACTCAACCTTTACATCATCAAATGTTTCACTCTCTTTTCAACATCTGGCTAGTCCAGGTGTTTTTGTTATAAGTTTTCTTTAAGATAGATATATTACTCTAGAAAGGTAAAGGAGGGAATTCCCTATGAGAAAGAAACTCTTTCTGACCAGTGCTGCGGTTTTGTGGGCAGTAACAGCTATGAATAGCGTCCATGCAGCAACAGATGTTCAAAAAGTTATCGATGAAACCTACGTCCAACCCGAATATGTCCTAGGTTCTTCATTGTCTGAAGACCAAAAAAATCAAACCCTTAAAAAACTAGGCTACAATGCCTCAACAGACACCAAAGAACTCAAGACCATGACACCTGATGTCTATTCTAAGATTATGAATGTGGCTAATGACTCTAGTTTACAGTTGTATTCATCAGCCAAGATTCAAAAACTAGGTGACAAGTCGCCACTTGAGGTCAAGATTGAAACACCAGAAAACATCACTAAGGTGACTCAGGATATGTACCGAAATGCAGCCGTAACTTTGGGTGTGGAACACGCCAAAATCACTGTAGCAGCACCTATTCCCGTTACAGGAGAAAGTGCCTTAGCCGGGATTTACTATTCGCTGGAAGCTAATGGAGCCAAGGTACCGCAAGCCAATAAAGATTTGGCTCAAGAAGAGTTGAAGGCTTTATCCGATATCAATGCTGAAAACAAGGACAAAACAGGCTATGATGCTAATAAATTAAACGTTGCCCTAGCTGATATCAAGTCAGGACTCGCCAAAGCTAAAGAAAGTAAGGGAAATCTGACAGAGGAAGATGTCCGCAAAATCGTTGAAGATACCTTGAAAAATTACAAACTTGATCAGGTCATAACAGGAAACCAGATCAATATCATCATCAATTTTGCTTTGAATCTTTCAAAGAGTGATATCCTCAGTAACTCAGACTTCACTAAAACCCTAAATGACCTTAAACAAAGTATTGTTTCACAAGCTGGCGACAGTTTTAAAAATATCAACCTTAACTTTGATTCTGATAAGGCGCTAGAAGAAGGTGGTAACTTCTTAAGCTCCCTCTGGCAAGCCATTGTCAACTTCTTCAAGAGTTTTGGTTCTTAAGAAAAATCATGGTATAATAGATGGTAACCGTAACGTTGCCGTCTTTTTTGTCGGCCAATAGAAAGAGAAGAGAATGTTAAAGAAAAATGATATTGTAGAAGTTGAAATTGTTGACTTGACTCATGAAGGTGCAGGAGTTGCCAAGGTAGATGGTTTGGTCTTTTTTGTTGAGAATGCTTTACCTAGTGAAAAAATTCTCATGCGAGTTCTCAAGGTCAATAAAAAGATTGGTTTTGGGAAGGTTGAAGAATACCTTGTCCAGTCGCCACACCGTAATCAAGACGTAGATTTGGCTTACCTGCGTTCAGGAATCGCTGATTTAGGGCATCTTGCCTATCCAGAACAGCTCAAATTTAAAACCAAGCAAGTCAAGGACAGTCTCTACAAGATTGCTGGAATTGCTGATGTAGAGGTTGCTGAAACGCTAGGAATGGAAAATCCAGTCAAATACCGCAACAAGGCACAGGTGCCTGTTCGTCGTATTAATGGTGTTTTGGAAACTGGCTTTTTCCGTAAGAATTCCCACGACCTCATGCCTCTGGAAGATTTCTTTATCCAAGATCCTGTGATTGACGAGGTAGTAGTAGCCCTACGCGACTTGCTCCGCCGTTTTGATTTGAAATCTTATGATGAAAAGGAACAATCTGGCTTGATTCGGAATCTTGTGGTGCGTCGCGGACACTATTCAGGTCAAATTATGGTTATTTTGGTAACAACTCGTCCCAAAGTTTTTCGTGTGGAGCAATTGATTGAACAACTAATCAAGCAATTCCCAGAGATTGTGTCTGTTATGCAAAATATCAACGATCAGAACACCAATGCAATTTTTGGTAAGGAATGGCGCACACTTTATGGACAAGATTTTATCACTGACCAGATGTTGGGAAATGACTACCAAATCTCTGGTCCCGCTTTTTATCAAGTCAATACTGAAATGGCAGAGAAGCTTTATCAAACAGCCATTGACTTTGCAGAATTAAAAGAAGATGATGTGGTCATTGATGCCTATTCTGGTATCGGGACGATTGGCCTCTCTGTTGCGAAACATGTCAAGGAAGTCTATGGTGTTGAAGTGATTCCAGAAGCGGTTGAGAATAGCAAGAAGAATGCTCAACTGAACAATATTTCAAATGCCAACTATGTTTGCGATACAGCTGAAAATGCTATGAAAAATTGGCTCAAGGAAGGAATTCAACCAACCGTTATCTTGGTTGATCCTCCACGCAAGGGCTTGACAGAAAGCTTTATCAAAGCAAGCGCTCAAACAGGAGCAGACCGCATTGCCTATATCTCATGTAATGTCGCTACCATGGCGCGTGATATCAAACTATATCAAGAATTGGGATATAAATTGAAGAAAGTACAGCCAGTAGATTTATTCCCACAGACGCATCACGTCGAGTGTGTGAGTTTGTTAGTGAAACGCAGTTAAACCTCAAAAGGTTCACCCAAACCTTTTGAGTTCCACAAACGCATCATGTTGAGGCGGTATCACTGCTTGTTCAAACTGATTTAACAAGTATTTATCTAGTGAAAGTCCTACAGTAAGGAGTTTAAACATGAAATTCCATGAATTTGGTGATAAGAATTTACCTCCTATTTTACTGATACATGGTGGTGGCAGTTCTTGGTGGAATTATCTTCGTCAAGCACGAATCTTGTCAGAAGAATACCGTATTATTCTACCCACTTTGAATGGCCACGGCGAGGAATATCAACTTGATTATGTTTCTACTGAAGATTCTGCTTTGGAGATTCTAGACTATATCAAAGCAAACTGTGGTGGGAAATTGTTTGCCATTGGTGGCGTTTCACTTGGCGGTCAAATTGCCATGGAGCTTTTGTCTTTAGACAGTGAAATTACTGAGAAGGCCATCATAGACGGAAGCATCTGTATTCCTCAACCAAGGTTAGCTAAAATCAGCATCTTTCTAGTGTCTCTATTTGGTAAACTGATGTTCAATAAATTCTCTTGCAAACTTCAGTTAAGCATGATGAACAAACTCTATCCTAAACTCGCTTATCCAGAGGAAATAAAAGATTATTATTTGGAGGATCTGCCAAGGACGCCTGTTAAAACATTGGTGACCATTTACAAAACCTATATGGGGCATTACAAGCTGAAAGATATGATTTCTGCTAGCAAGGCTCAGGTTCTGTATATCTATGGTGAAAAAGAATTGAACTGTGTGAAAGAATCAGCGAAATTATTTCATCAGCTACATTCAAATACAATTTTGTATGAAGCAAAGGGTTATAATCACGGTTATTTATCATCTTACCTACATCAGGAGTGGATTGATTTGGTGGCACCATTTTTAAAGAGTTAACCATTGGGAATGTGTAATAAATCTGATATGTCACAAGGAGGAATCTTATGCTAGGAGCAACTGTTGGAGATATTGTCGGTTCTGTTTACGAATGGAACAATATCAAAACGAAGGACTTTCCTTTATTTCGTAAGGACTGCTTTTTTACAGATGATACGGTTATGACCTGTGCTGTTGATGGTAAAAACGTATAAAACTGTGAACGAAAGTGATTAAGAAAAGCCTTGATTGTAAGGCTTTTTGTTATATAAAAAATTTAAAGTGAAAAGGAATCAATTTAAACAATAATGTGTCTCATACAGATTGTTAAATATTGAACTTATATAGCTGTTATGATATAATATAAACAGATAAAACAGAGATAACAGTTGGATAGTTAGGAGGATATAGAGGGTGAATATACAGATTGATAATTCAAGTGATAATCCGATTTATTTACAGATTAAAAATCAAATAAAGGCTCAGATTATTTTGGGAGAATTAAAGGTTGGCGAGCAATTACCATCAATCAGATTTTTAGCTAAAGAACTTCGAGTGAGTATGATAACTGCTAAAAGAGCTTTTGATGATCTAGAACTTGATGGTTTCATTAATTCAGTTCAAGGTAAAGGTAATTTTGTTGCAGCTCAAAATAAAGAGCTTATTCGAGAAGAATATTTGAAACGAATTGAATCAAAAATGCAAGATATTCTTGAGCTTTCAGCGATTGCAGGTGTTACCAATGATGAGTTGGTAGAGATGTTTAGTAGTTATATGGAGGGAAAATATGAGTGATTTTGCTATTGAAATCAAAAACTTGGTTAAAAAATTTGATGACTTTACATTAGGACCGATAGATTTTTCTATTCCTAAAGGCTCTATTGTCGGATACATTGGCCAAAACGGGGCTGGTAAAAGTACAACCATAAAATTATTGTTAGGATTACTTAAGAAAGACTCAGGAGAAATTAAAATTTTAGGTTATGATAATCCTAATAGTCTTGAATTGAAAGATAAAATTGGAGTAGTGTTTGATGATTTATTAGTGCCGGAAGAAATGACACTCGTTGATTTGGAAAAATTTTGTTCAAGGGTATATTCAAAATGGGACAGAGAATTTTTCTATCAATTAAAAAAGAAATTTAAATTATCTGAAAAACAGGCTATTCAAAGTTATTCTCGTGGAATGAGAATGAAATTATCGATGGCAGTAGCTTTATCTCATAAAGCAGAAATTCTCATTTTGGATGAAGCTACAAGTGGATTGGATCCGATTGTACGGGACGAAATTTTAGATTTTCTTCTTGACTTTATTCAAGATGAAAATCATACAATTTTAATATCGTCACATATCCTATCAGATTTAGAGAAAGTGGCGGATTATATTGCTTTTATCAATGATGGTAAAGTACTTTTTGTTGAATCAAAGGATGAACTCAAAGAAAACTATGCTATCTGTACTTTATCTAATGAAGAAGTTAAAAATCTTGATGAGGAAGCTATAATTGGGAGAAGGATACACGCATTTGGACAAGAGATGCTTGTTAAAAGAAATTTTATTCCATATGGAATCAGATTACAAAAACCTTCTATCGAAGATATTATGATATATTTTTTGAAAGGAGATAAAAGATAATGACTGCATTGATATTAAAAGATATAGCTACTTTAAAGAAAACACTACTATTAACGATTACTCTCTGTATTGCACTCATTGTTTATGGGGTATATGAAAATGAAATTTTTATGATACCGCTTATTTGTACTATGATACCGTTAATTTTAACTGCTATCGCTTTGGGCTATGATACGAGATCGAAGTTTGAACAATTTGCCTTTTCCATGCCTATTAAAAAGAGTAGCTTTGTACTAAGTAAATTGTTTTTTGCGTTTGTTTTTGGATTAGTAGGTTCAGTTTGTTTATTTGTTCAATTGGTAATAAAAAAAGAGATGTTAATAGACAGCATCATATTTATCTCACTAATTACATTAGTTGTAAGTATTTTGATATCAGCTATTCAACTTCCGTTTATCCTTAAGTACGGGGCTGAAAAAGGTAGGCTAATCATGGTTATAACATACTTTATAGTATTTGCTCTATCTAGTTTTTTTAAAGCAAAATCAGATTTACTGACTAATGTTGTGGAGTTTTTCTTAAAGAATTCGAGTTTAATGATTTTTATTGGAATGGTTTTTGTCAGTATTGTTATCATAGGAATTGCTATAAAAATATCTATTTTAATTATGGAGAAAAAAGAATACTAGAGAAGTTGAGAGTAGATTATAAAAACTTAGAAGGAGGAATCTTATGCTAGGAGCAATTATCGGAGATATTATCGGTTCTGTTTACGAATGGAACAATATCAAAACGAAGGACTTTCCTTTATTTCGGAAGGACTGCTTTTTTACAGATGACACGGTTATGACCTGTGCTGTTGCAGAGGCGATTATGAATGGGGGACAAAAAGACGACTTCATTGATGCTATGAAGAAATATGGTAGAATGTATCCTGATGCTGATTATGGTGCTCGGTTTAATGCATGGCTAAACAGCGATAACCGTGAGCCTTATAATAGCTTTGGGAATGGTTCGGCTATGCGTGTTTCTCCATGTGCTTGGACAATGGACTGTGGTTTTTGTGCGAGAACCGGAATGTGGCCATCATCTAGGGAATTTGCGAGTCTTTCTGCAGAGGTAACTCATAATCATCCAGAAGGTATCAAAGGTGCAATGGCTACAGCTGATGCTATTTTTCTATGTCGTTTTTACTTTGGTGGTTATTGTAGAGAATATGAGCAAGCAATTAATGACAATCATACAGAGTGTAAAAGACGGATTAAGGATTATATAGAGCAGACATACGACTACAATCTATCTCAAACTTTAGATGAAATCCGTCCTAACTATCGTTTCAACGAAACATGTCAGGAAACTGTCCCTCAAGCCATTATTGCCTTTCTTGAAAGTACAGATTTCGAAGATGCGATAAGAAATGCCATCTCACTTGGTGGCGACAGTGATACTCTCGCTGCAATCACTGGCAGCATAGCCGAGGCAGCTTATGGTATTCCTGTTTGGATAAAGGATAAGGCCTATTCTTATTTGGATGAAACATTAAAGGATATAGTCATTAGATGGGAAAATAGAATAAAAGCGTATTAATCTCCAGTACGTCATATTTCTGTTTTCTGTATTTTCATTGTATAATAGGATTACATTTACTTGCATACGGCGAAATGTAAACATTTTTATTTAAAATTAAGGAGAACATTAATGAAAAAAGCAATGGTAATTATCAACCCTACCTCTGGTGGGGAAAAGGCTTTGGATTACAAAGAAAAGCTGGAGAATAAAGCAAAAGAATATTTTGAGCACGTAGAAACCAAAATTACCGAAAAAGCTCTGGATGCAACCCATTTTGCTGAAGAAGCCTCTCGTGAGCAGTACGATGCAGTGGTGTGTTTTGGTGGAGATGGGACTGTCAACGAAGTCATTTCGGGTATCGCTGAGAGAGAATACGTTCCTAAGTTAGGTATTATCCCTGGTGGGACGGGTAACCTCATTACAAAACTTTTAGACATCAACCAAGATATCGATGGTGCTATTGATGAACTCGATTTTGATCTAACTAATAAGATTGATATTGGTAAAGCAAATGATAACTATTTTGGTTATATCTTTAGTATTGGTTCTCTTCCTGAAGCGATTCACAACGTTGAAATCGAGGATAAGACAAAATTCGGTATTTTAGCCTATGCTGTTAATACCATGAAGTCTGTCATGACGGATAAGGTCTTTAATATTAAGGTTGAAACAGAAAATGGAAATTATGTTGGCGAAGCTAGCCATGTTTTGGTTCTCTTGACAAATTACTTCGCTGACAAAAAAATCTTTGAAGAAAACAAGGACGGCTATGCCAACATTTTGATCTTAAAAGATGCGTCTCTATTCTCCAAATTATCAGTCATTCCTGATTTATTAAAGGGCGATGTTGTCGGCAATAATAATATTGAGTATATCAGAGCGCGCAATATTAAAATCTCCTCTGATAGTGAATTGGAGTCTGATGTTGACGGCGATAAATCGGATAACCTACCTGTTGAAATAAAAGTCCTAGCTCAGCGAGTAGAAGTATTTTCAAAACCGAAAGAGTAGAAGGTAAAAATTAGTTTATTATTCACAACGAAATTAAGTTCTATATCAACGATTGGAGGAGGAATGAATTCTCTATTTGATGAATTTCGAACAATTTGTTCTCATTTAAACCAAGTCGGAATCACTCCGACGCTCATGGGTTCTTTGGGGTTTGAATACCGATCAAATGAAGAATGGGGGCCGTCTGACATTGACATTCATGTGCCTGGTGATCCTAGAGGTTGGGAAGCACCTGATCATCTCAGAATTTATGAGTGGGACAAGATAATGAAAGTGATGAAACACTTAGGCTATGCCTTAATAGATATTCATGAGCATGAATTCCAAAAAGATGGTCTGAGTGTTGAATTCGGAAGTATCGATTCTTTACCTGATTTTGCAGGAGTTTCGGAATCGGATATAGAGCTGATTCATCTCGAAAACATCACTTTTCGCGTTCCAAGTTTGGAACAGTTTTTAAGTATTTACAAGGCTTCTTCCCAAGATTCTTATCGAAATGAGCACAATAACAATAAGGATTTTAAAAAAATTGAGTGGCTGGAAAGATATTTGTAAATCATCATTTGAAAAGTAGCAAGTTGTAAGACTGGCTACTTTTTTATTTATAGAACCAAACCACTAGAATCTACGGACAAGCCTTGAAAATAAAATACAAAAGTAGTATACTAGAATCACAATTATGAAAACGTTTGCGTAAAATTTGAATTAAAACTTTAGGAGACAAATTGATGGAATTAAGTGCTATTTACCATAGGCCTGAGTCGGAGTATGCCTATCTTTATAAGGATAAGAAACTTCATATTCGGATTCGAACTAAGAAAGGGGACATTGAAAGCATCAACCTGCATTATGGCGACCCTTTTATCTTTATGGAGGAGTTTTATCAAGATACAAAGAAAATGGCCAAGATAACTTCTGATGCCATCTTTGATTATTGGCAGGTTGAAGTGTCCGTTGACTTTGCACGTATCCAGTATCTCTTTGAACTCAAGGATACAGAAGGTCAAAGTATTTTGTATGGCGATAAAGGGTGTGTGGAAAATTCTCTAGCAAATCTTCATGCTATTGGGAATGGATTTAAGTTGCCTTATCTTCATGAGATTGATGCATGCCAGATTCCTGACTGGGTTTCAAATACGGTGTGGTATCAGATATTTCCTGAGAGATTTGCTAATGGAAATGCTCTATTAAACCCAGAAGGGACATTAGACTGGGATTCCTCTATCACACCTAAAAGTGATGATTTCTTTGGTGGTGATTTACAGGGGATTATTGACCATCTGGATTACTTGCAAGACTTGGGCATTACTGGACTTTATCTTTGTCCTATCTTTGAATCTAATAGCAATCATAAGTACAATACGACAGATTACTTTGAAATTGACCGTCATTTTGGAGACAAGGAGACCTTTCGGGAGATCGTCGAGCAAGCGCATCAGCGTGATATGAAAATCATGCTGGATGCTGTATTTAATCATATTGGTTCGCAATCTACTCAATGGCAAGATGTTGTCAAAAATGGTGAACAGTCTGCTTATAAAAATTGGTTCCATATTCAACAATTCCCAGTGACGACTGAAAAACTTGCTAATAAGAGAGACTTACCTTATCATGCTTTTGGTTTCGAGGACTATATGCCTAAACTAAATACAGCCAATCCAGAGGTCAAGGACTATCTTTTAAAGGTTGCGACTTATTGGATTGAAGAGTTTGATATCGATGCTTGGCGTTTGGATGTGGCTAATGAGATTGACCATCAGTTCTGGAAGGATTTTCGTAATGCAGTTTTAGCTAAAAAGCCTGATCTTTATATCCTAGGAGAAGTCTGGCATACGTCTCAGCCTTGGTTAAATGGAGATGAGTTCCATGCGGTCATGAATTATCCTTTATCTGATAGTATCAAGGACTATTTCTTACGAGGAATTAAGAAGATTGATCAGTTCATCGATGAAATCAATGGTCAGTCTATGTATTACAAACAGCAGATTTCAGAGGTTATGTTTAATCTCTTGGATTCGCATGATACAGAACGAATCTTGTGGACGGCAAATGAAGATGCTCAACTGGTTAAATCAGCCCTAGCCTTTCTCTTTTTACAAAAGGGAACACCCTGCATTTATTACGGAACCGAGTTAGCTTTAACCGGAGGACCAGACCCAGATTGTCGACGTTGTATGCCTTGGGAACGTGTATCAAGTGACAATGATATGCTGAACTTTATGAAGAAGCTAATCAAGATTCGCAAACATGCGTCAGCAACCATTCAGCATGGCAAGTATAGTCTCCAAGAAATCAAAGCTGATGTAGTAGCTTTGCAGTGGAAATATGAAGGGCAAATCCTCAAAGCGATTTTCAACCAATCAAAGGAAGATTATCATTTACAAAAAGAAGCAGTAGCACTAGCAAGCAATTGCCAAGAATTGGAGAATCAGCTTGTGATCTCTCCAAAAGGATTTGTGATTTTCTAAAAACTAGTTGATGAAGATTATGATCTTTTACTCAACTTATATAGTATAATAAGGCTAGTTACTAAACTTGTAAAGGAGAACTTAAATGAATTGTAGAGGACATGAAACAAGACAAAGAATTGTTAGAGATTATGAAGTTCAGCCTGAAGCGCATATTAAGCTGTTAGTAAATCAACAAAAACATAGTGATGCAGGAGCAACTATTGAAGATGAATATTATGTATTTAGTGCTAAGCATAAAACTGATGGCAAGAAGGAAGTTATTCAGTGTGGCATGGGAGCTGCAAGAGATTTTTTAGAACTAATTAATCACAAAGGGTTACCTCTTTTTAATCCTCTTGTAGGTGAACCTAATGTAAATAATAGACAAGAATATGACAATAGAGGGGGTGGAAATTTACAACCTGAAGAGTGGAATAAAACTGCAAAGCAGCTTTATAATGCGATAATGTGGTTGATTATCTTATGGGATGCTAAGCCAGATACACCTTTATTTGATTTTAAAGACGAAGTAATTAAGTATAAGACATATGAGCCTTTTGATATCAAGATAAAAAGAGTAAATACCACTATAAGGAATGGTAGTAAAGGGAAAACTCTGACTGAGATGATTAATGGCTACAGAGCGGATAATGATATTAGAGATGGGATCTGTAACTTTGATATTCTGAAAAATAAAATCTGTGATATGAAAGATCGACAAGGAAATACAATAGAATCTTACTTTTAGTTAATACTGAATTTGGGATGTTCTATAAAATAGTCTAATTGAGATTTACATAGTAGACTATGCAATGTAGTTAAAATATCAGTAAAAACAACACTTTGTTGAGGTATTGGATATGTTTTGCTAATAGCCTAATAATCACATGTGGAGTGTTGCTACAACGAAAATGGTGATAATCCTTGACTTCAAGCTATTTTATAAACATTTTGTCTTTGTAGATAAAGGCAATTTTGACAACAAAAATCCTAAAAGGTGAATCGTTATAAATGTATTTGTAGATATCGTTTGCGCATCGAAAAAATTAATGCAAGAATAAATATTTATGGCTCTTTAGGTGACTTTTATAGAAGTAAAGTATAGGATTGAAAAACAAGAAATAACGCACCAATTTTGGTGCGTTATGCTTTTTTATGATATAATTGAATTATAAAAATAAAGGAGTTTGCCATGATTGGAAAGAACATAAAATCCTTACGTAAAACACATGACTTAACACAACCCGAATTTGCCCGAATTATAGGTATTTCACGTAATAGTCTGAGTCGGTATGAAAATGGAACGAGTTCAGTCTCTACGGAATTAATAGACATCATCTGCCAGAAGTTTAATGTATC